>CAMYKJ010000011.1 GCA_947258945.1 uncultured Ectothiorhodospiraceae bacterium | reverse complement strand
GGCGCTGGCCGCCTTCCTGTTCGACACCGAGGAGGCCATGGTGCGTATCGACATGTCCGAGTTCATGGAGAAGCACTCCGTGGCGCGGCTGATCGGCGCGCCGCCCGGTTACGTCGGTTACGAGGAGGGCGGTTACCTGACCGAGGCCGTGCGCCGTAAACCCTACTCGGTGATCCTGCTGGACGAGGTCGAGAAGGCGCACCCGGATGTATTCAACGTCCTCCTGCAGGTGCTCGATGACGGGCGCCTGACGGACGGGCAGGGACGCACGGTCGATTTCCGCAATACCGTGATCGTCATGACCTCCAACCTCGGCAGCGAGATGATCCAGGAGCTCGCCGGCGAGGAAAACTACGAGGTGATGAAGTCCTCGGTGATGACGGTGGTGAGCGGCCACTTCCGGCCCGAGTTCATCAACCGCATCGACGACGTGGTGGTGTTCCATCCGCTCGGTCGTGCCCAGATCCGTGCCATCGCCGACCTGCAGATCGGCATCCTGCGCCAGCGTCTCGAGGAGCGGGACATCGGTCTGCAGCTGACGGATGCCGCCCTGGACCTCATTGGCGAGGCCGGTTTCGATCCCGTCTACGGCGCCCGCCCGCTGAAGCGTGCCATCCAGACCCAGCTGGAGAATCCGCTGTCACAGCAGATCCTGTCCGGCGGATTCGGACCGGGTGACGTGGTGAAGGTGGATGTCAGCGAAGGCGCACTGGTATTTGCAGGGGGCGAACAGGGTGCGGTTTCGGCTGCTTGATTTAAGCTGAACAGCTATCTCGCGCAAAGGCGCCAAGACGCAAAGATAACCAAAAACCTTTCACCACAGAGAGCACAGAGGACACAGAGAAAAACAAATACTCAGTGTTTTAATAATTGCACGTCATTCCCGCCCCCGCCTTCGCGGGGGCAGGCTCCGGCGGGAATCCAGCGGCAAACATGTAACCGCGCGCCCTGATTATTGCTTACGATAGAACAGTGCACTGCAGCCACAGGCTGATCAGTATTTTTTGAAGCTGTAATTTCCAGACTGGATTCCCGCCTCGGCAATTGCTCCATGCATTGCTCTACCTCCTGCATCCCTGCAGTCGTGCGCGGGATTGACAGAAATTTTTCAGTATTGAGTATTTGTTTTTCTCTGTGTTCTCTGTGGCGATGGGTTAATGTTTTTCTTTGCGCCTTGGCGGCTTTGCGCGAGGCGTTTCTTTGTCTGTGCCAGGGCATGCCTGAATCTCACCCGCCGGCGCGTGCCAGTAGTCGATCGAGCAACCGCCCGGGCAGGATGCGCTTGAGGAAGGCAAACAGGTAGGTCGGGAACGTCACGTAGTAACGGTCTTTCGGCCGACGGCTTTCCAGTGCATGGATGACACGTTTCAGCACGGCCTCCGGTCCCAGTGTAAAGGGCACGACCGCGCCTTCCTGCTGCAGGCGGACCTCCAGCCGGCGGTAGGTCTCGCGGTGGGCGCTGTTGGCCGGATCGATATTGGCCTGGTAGGCGGCCCAGGCGTTTTGCCGGATGCGGCTGGTGATCGGCCCGGGTTCGATCAGCGAGACATGGATGTCCGTACCGCGCAATTCCAGCCGCAGGGTGTCCACCAGGCCCTCGAGCGCGAACTTGCTGGCGTTGTACGCGCCCCGAAAGCGCATGGCGGTGAAACCCAGGATGGAACTGTTGTAGATGACCCGGCCATGCCCCTGCCTGCGCATGACCGGCAGCACCCGGTTGTTGAGCTCATGCCAGCCGAACAGGTTGGTCTCGAACTGCCTGCGCAGGACATCCCGCCGCAGGTCCTCCACGGCGCCCGGCTGGCTGTAGGCGCCGTTGTGGAACACCGCATCGAGGCGGTTGCCGGTGCGCTCGAGAATTTCCGCCATGGCGGCGGCAATGGAGGCTGAGTCGTCGAGGTCCAGGTGCAGGCTTTCCAGACCTTCCGCGGTGAGGCGCTCGACGTCGCTGTGCTTGCGTGCCGTGGCAAACACGCGGTAACCGCGCTCCCGGAGGCCGCGGGCAACGCAGTAGCCGATGCCGGATGAGCAGCCGGTAATCAGTATCGAGCGCTTGTCCATCTCTGTATGGCCTGTTGAGCGTTCCACAAAACAATGATATTAAACAATAAAGCACACCCGGTCATGGTTGTGTGTCGGTGCGGCAAGCTTGCGCTCAGGCCTGCCGGGAATTGGCCGGGTACTTGTGCAGCGCCCCACCATTACATAGTATCCCCTCCCTGATCGCAGAAGTACCCGCCGGACACAGGTGGTCATTAATAATCAGGAGGGGATTCATGAAAACCAAGCATTTGATTGCCATTGTATCCGCAGCGGGGCTGGCCATGGTTGCGCCGCACGCGTTCGCAAAGGGTCCGACTTACACCTATGCCGAAATTGGCTATATATACTTCGATGCCGATAACTATGACGGTTACGGCGGGCGGGTCAATATTTCATATGGCGCAACAGAACATATTTTCGTCAAGATGGGTTATGCGCGAAAGTTTATCGATGTCTCATCGGTTTCCGATATCGACGCAGACCGGTTCAATATCGGTATTGGTGGCCATATGTCGGTGACCGATAATGTCGACGTACTCGGTGTGGTCAGTTACCTCGACCAGGAGTATTCGGGGGGTATCCCGAGCGAGGCAGATGAAGGCTACCAGGCCGACCTGGGGGTGCGCGGCATGCTCACCAGCAAGGTCGAACTGAATGCGACCGCTTCGTTCCGGCACATGAACTATACCTCCGTACTCGGCGTGTCAGATGACGAAGAATACGGTGCTGAGGTCGGTACCGTGATCAAGCTGAAGAAGAAATTCCACTTCAGCGGCAATGTCAGCTACTTCGATGAATCCGAAGAGGCCGGTGTCTTCCTGGGTATTCGCCTCAAGCTCTGATCCCACGAACAAATGATTCAAACCGGGACCCGCCGCATGGCGGGTTCTTTTTTGCCTGCACGGATGGTCGCTGCAGGCATCCTGCCCGCTCGCAGCACGGGTACCTCCGTGTACGACGCGGGTATGGTTGGTCACGCGTACCCGGGTACCCCGCGACCCCCGGATACCCCCGGCAACAGCACCATGCGTGGTGCCGGACTAATCCTCCGCGTTATGTTCGAGCTTCCGTTCTTCCTGCTGCAGCGTCCATAACCGTGCATAGGTGCCCTGCTGCTCCAGCAGGGACTGGTGTACGCCGGACTCGACGATCCGCCCGTTCTCCATGACCAGGATGCGGTCGGCATCCACGATGGTCGACAGGCGGTGCGCGATGACCAGGCTGGTGTGGTGCGCGGCCGCCTCGCGCAGTGCCTCCAGAATGACCTGCTCGGAACGGGAATCGAGGCTGGAGGTGGCCTCGTCGAATACCAGGATGCGCGGGTCCTTCAGAATGGCGCGTGCAATCGCCACGCGCTGCTTCTCGCCACCCGAGAGTTTCAGGCCGCGCTCGCCGACCACGGTAGCGTAGCCTTCCGGCAGGCCGGCGATGAAGCCGTGGATGTTCGCCAGCCTTGCCGCCTGCTCGATCTCTGCCTGTGTGGCGTCGGGCCGCGCATAGGCGATGTTGTACAGCAGGGACTCGTTGAACAGCACGGTGTCCTGCGGCACGATGCCGATGGCGCGCCGCAGGCTGTCCTGCGTGACCTGGCTGATGTCCTGGCCATTGATCAGGATGCGCCCGCCCGGGATGTCGTAAAAGCGGAACAGCAGCCGTGCCAGCGTGGACTTGCCGGCGCCGCTCGGGCCGACCACGGCGACCTTCTCGCCGGGGCGGATGGTGAACGAGATGTCGTGCAGGATCGGGCGGTCCGGCTCGTAGGCAAATGATACGTGCTCGAAGCGTATCTCGGCATTACCCGGATCGAGGTCGGGCACGCCCGCCCGGTCGGCAATTTCCGGATCACGGTTGAGGACGTCGAACATCAGTGACATGTCGGCAAGCGAGTGCTTGAGCTGGCTGTAGACGATGCCGAGAAAGTTGAGCGGTATGAACAGCTGCAGCAGGAAGGCGTTGACCAGCACCAGGTCACCGAGTGTCATGGTGCCGTCGACCACGCCCTGCGCGGCCAGGATCATGATCAGCGTGACACCCATGGCGATGATCGCGGCCTGGCCGACATTCAGTGCCGACAGCGATGTCTGGCTCTTGACCGCCGCGGCTTCCCAGCCCTGCAGGCTGTCGTCGTAGCGCCGCAGCTCGTAGCGTTCGTTGCCGAAATACTTGACGGTTTCGTAGTTCAGCAGGCTGTCGATCGCCTGCGTGTTGGCCTTCGAGTCGAAGGCGTTCATGGTCACGCGGTATTTCATGCGCCACTCTGTGACCACCATGGTAAAGACGATGTAGACAACGACAGAGACGAACGTAACCACCGCGAACCATACTTCGTAGCGTGTCAGCAGGATGCCGGCGATCATCAGGATCTCCACCAGCGTGGGCAGGATGCTGAACACCATGTAGTTCATCAGCGAGCTGACACTGCGGGTGCCACGGTCGATGTCACGCGACAGTCCGCCGGTCTTGCGCTCCAGGTGGTAGCGCAACGACAGCCGGTGCAGGTGTTCGAGCACCCGCAGCGATACCTTGCGCATTGCACCGTGCCGCACCCTGGCGAACACCGCGTCGCGCAGCTCGGTGAAAAGCGAGCTGGCCAGGCGCAGGATGCCGTATACCAGCAGCAGTGACAGCGGCAGCACCAGCAGGGTGGCCCCGTCCGCGTCCAGCCGGTCGACGATGTCCTTCAGGACCAGCGGGATGCCCACGTTGGCGACCTTGGCCAGTACCAGGCAGGCCAGCGCCAGCAGCACCCGCCCGCGGTAGTCCCACAGGAACGGCGCCAGCGCCCGCAGGGTGCGGATGTCGTTGCCGGCCGTGCCGGGCATGTGGGTGGCGCGTATATGCATGGACTGGATCGATTGCGGATGACCGGCCGTATTGTCACAGAATATCCGGACTACCGGAACCGCTGCGGCTGTTATCATGGCACGACCGACCTGTATAATGCGCTCCTTTTCTCCACCAGCCTGGTATCTGGGTATGCCGATCTACGAATATGAATGCGGGGAATGCGGGCACGTCTTCGAGACCCTGCAGCGCATCAGCGACGCGCCACTGAGCGAGTGTCCCGCCTGCCACAAGCCGGCCCTGAAGAAACTGGTGTCGGCGGCGGCCTTTCGCCTCAAGGGCGGTGGCTGGTACGAGACCGACTTCAAGACCGGCAACAAGAAAAATATTGACCAGGCCGACAAGAAGGCCGGCAAGAGTTCTGACGCGAAGGCGGCGTCGGACAGCACCTCTACACCGAAAAAAAAGACGGGTGACTCCGGCTGACCGGTCGATCTCGACACTGATATACCAACTGCAACCGGAAATTGAATTATGCGCAGCCTCTATTGCGGCGAAGTCACCGCAGACCATCTCGACCAGCACGTGACCCTGTGTGGCTGGGTACACCGGCGCCGTGACCATGGCGGCGTGATCTTCGTTGACCTGCGCGATCACAAGGGGCTGCTGCAGGTGGTCTTCGACCCGGACACGGAAGAGACCTTCGCCACGGCGGAGCGCATTCGTAACGAGTACGTCCTGCAGGTCAGGGGGCGTGTGCGCCGTCGCCCGCCCGGCACGGAAAATCCGGACATGAAGACCGGCGAGGTGGAGGTGCTCGGCCTGGAGTTGAACGTGCTCAACACGGCCGAGACACCGCCGTTCCAGCTGGAAGACACCGATATCGGCGAGGAGACGCGACTGCGTTTCCGCTACATCGACCTGCGCCGGCCGGAGATGCAGGAGCGGATCCGGCTGCGGGCACGCATCACCCATGCCATGCGAGCGTTTCTCGATGAGCAGGGCTTCATCGATGTCGAAACGCCGGTGCTGACGCGCTCGACGCCGGAAGGTGCGCGCGACTATCTCGTGCCGAGCCGCACCCACCCGGGCGAATTCTTCGCCCTGCCGCAGTCGCCGCAGCTATTCAAGCAACTGTTGATGATGAGCGGCATGGACCGCTACTACCAGATCGCGCGCTGTTTCCGCGACGAGGATCTGCGCGCCGACCGTCAGCCGGAATTCACCCAGCTGGATATCGAGACCTCGTTCATGTCGGAAGGGCAGATCATGTCGGTCACGGAAACCATGGTGCGCGATCTGTTCCGTGACATCCTCGGCGTGTCGCTGCCGGACCCGTTCCCGCACATGTCCTATGCCGAGGCCATGCGGCGCTTCGGTACGGACCGGCCGGACCTGCGCATCCCGCTGGAACTGGTCGACCTCGGCGATGTCATGCAGGACGTCGAGTTCAAGGTATTCTCCGGGCCGGCGCAGGACCCGGGCGGGCGCGTGGCCGCGCTGCGCGTACCGGGCGGCGGCGGGCTCAGCCGCAAGGACATCGACGATTACACCAAATATGTCGGCAAATACGGCGCCAGGGGCCTGGCCTATATCAAGGTCAACGAGGTGGCCGCCGGCCGCGACGGCCTGCAGTCGCCGATCCTGAAGTTCCTGCCGGACGAGGTGATTGCCGCCATCGTCGAGCGGACCGGTTGCGAGGATGGCGATCTGGTGTTCTTCGGCGCCGATCGCACGCGCGTGGTCAACGAGTCGCTGGGTGCGCTGCGGGTCCGGCTCGGACATGACCGGGATATGCTCACGGGTGACTGGGAACCGGTGTGGATCGTGGACTTCCCGATGTTCGAGCATGACGAGAAGTCCGGTCGCTGGATGGCCCTGCATCACCCGTTCACGGCGCCCAATACCGATGATGCGGCCCAACTCGTTGACGACCCGGGCGGCACGCTTTCACGTGCCTATGACATGGTGCTGAACGGCACCGAGCTGGGCGGTGGTTCCATCCGTATCCACCACACGGACATGCAGCAGACCGTGCTCAAGCTGCTGGGCATCGGGGAAGACGAGGCGCGCGACAAGTTCGGCTTCCTGCTGGACGCACTCAAGTACGGCTGTCCGCCGCACGGCGGTATCGCCTTCGGTCTCGACCGGCTGGTGATGCTGATGACCGGCGCCGCCTCGATCCGCGAAGTCATGGCCTTCCCGAAGACGCAAACGGCCGCCTGCCCGCTGACCTCGGCGCCGTCACCGGTGGGTACCGGCCAGCTGATCGAGCTGGGCATCCACCTGCACAAGCCGCCTGAAGCAGGCGGCTGAAGGTAAACACGGGGTCCCACCCCGTAGCTGACTTCGACAAGCTCGACGCTGTTCCATGCATAGTGGGTTGGAGGCTACTGCAAGCATATGAAAAAAGACTTCTTGTTGCTGGGCGGCAGTGTCGTCTTAACGGTGGCCATGGTCCTGGGCATGATCCATTGGCTTGCCCCGGACCTGCTTGGCAGGCCGACCGATATGCAGCTGGTACAGCTGGATGAAAAAGTTCCTGCATTCTACGACGGTGTTTTTCGTGACACGCAGCCCGGGAGTGTGTATTCCCAGCTAAAGGACCCTTTAACCCGGATCAGGAATCAACCCTTGCAGGCACGTATGAGCCGGCTTGGCCCGCATGACATCATGGGTTTTCGAAACCTTGAGGTGCCCGTCGTTGCCGACATCGTGACGATTGGTGACAGCATGACGTATGGCAACAATGTATTCATGGAACAGAATTGGCCGCATCAACTCGCCGCACACTCACAGCTCGATAATATTTCCGTATACAATATGTCAACGGGCGGGTGGGCTGCTGTCCAGTATCTGGACATGTTCAGCAAGGCACTAAAATTCAAACCGCATATTGTTGTTGTCGCCTTTTACAGCGGTAATGATCCGCTCGAAACCTTTGCCATGGTCTACGGCAATGATAACTGGGGATGGTTGAAACCTGATCGCTCGCTGTCTGCAGCAGATGCCCCTCGTGTGACCTATCCGGCACCGGAATCAGAGCAGTGGTCGGTTGATTTCCAGGATGGTGTGGCGGCCATCTTCACGCCGGAGCTGCGGCTCGCCTCGAATCAGGACCATCCTGCCGTGCATGCAGGCTATGCCGTCATGTCGAGTGTGGCAGAACGTATCAGCAATAAGGCGCGCGAGTCTGGTGTGAAGGTTTTATTTACTGTCATCCCCACCAAGGAACTCGTGTATGCAAAGAAGGTGCAACAAGAAGGTCTGGAAATACCCCCGGCATATGCGGCCCTGGTTAAGCAGGAAGCAGGTAATATCGAGCGAGTCGCAGCAGACATCCGCGCGCTACCCGATACCTACTATGTCGATGTCGTTGCGCCACTGCAGACGGCATGCCTGGGACCGACCATGCTGTACGCAGACACCATAAACGGTCATCCGGTGATGGCGGGTTATACGGTAATCGGGGAAACCCTGTCGAAGACAATCGACGCGCTGTTACCCCGCAGACCGCGCGGGCTGTATGCGCAAATTAGCGAAAATGAATTCAGCATGCTGCTCATCAATGATGAAGGACTCTGGTACTTCAACTCGCAGGACATCATCGAGCAAAATGGCTGGCCGGCCGGGACAGTAGCCACTATCGATGAGCGGGATATTGTCAATATACCCTTTCAGGGCATCATCACATCGGTTGATCCGGCCCGTTTCGGCCCTGCCTGCTGCAATGCGAACTAGTGACCATTGACGATGACACGTGGGGACAGCCCCGGTTCAACATATGACAGACACGGTGATCCTGGTTCACGGCCTGTGGATGACCAGCCTGGTGATGTGGCCGCTGGCGCGGCGTCTGAAGCACTGCGCCTTGCATCCGAAACTGTTCACCTATCACTCCCTGCGTAAAACCATTCATGCCAACTCACAGGCACTGGCACAGACCGTGCGCCAGCAACCGGCCGGACCTGTGCACCTGGTCGGGCACAGCCTGGGCGGCCTGGTGATTCTGCAGGCCCTGCAGGACGAGCCGGCACTGACCGAGGGGCGCGTGGTGCTGCTGGGCAGCCCCGTGAACGGCAGCGTGGTGGCCCGGCGCCTGTACCGGCGACAGCTGTCGCGCTGGCTGGTGGGGCGCGGTGCAGAGGACCGTCTGGCCCGGGGCGGTGGCGACTGGCACGGCCCACAGCAACTCGGCATCATCGCCGGCACCCGCCCGGTCGGCGTCGGCCATGCCCTGGGCGGGCTCACCGGCCCCAATGACGGCACCGTCACGGTGGCCGAGACGCGGCTGGCAGGCTGTACGGATACGTTGGAGATCAATACCACGCATACGGGCCTGATGGTTTCGCA
>CAMYKJ010000010.1:734-12928 GCA_947258945.1 uncultured Ectothiorhodospiraceae bacterium | reverse complement strand
ATGACGACCGGCGGTTCCGGCATCAACCAGTAAAACACGGCCGGCGCGAGTGCGAAGGCCGTCAGTGCCGATAATGAGGAATAACGGAAGACCAGTGCCATCAGCAGCCAGATGCCCGTGATGGTGAGCCCCGCCGGCCAGTGCAGTCCGAAACTGACGCCCAGCGCCGTGGCCACGCCCTTGCCACCCTGGAAACTGAAAAACACCGGGTAGAGATGACCCAGAAAGGCCGCCAGCGCCGTTCCGGCCAGGATCACCGCGCCGGCATCCAGTGCATGTGCCAGCAGTACCGGGATCAGGCCCTTCAGCATGTCTCCAACCAGCGTCAGGGCGGCCGCCTTTTTCCCGCCGATGCGCGCCACGTTGGTTGCGCCCGGGTTGCGGGAGCCCTGGGTGCGCGGGTCCGGCAGGGCCATGAGCTTGCAGACAATGATCGCGGCCGAAACGGACCCGAACAGGTAGCCGCCAGGTATCAGCAGGTAATCGGGATTCATGAGGGACCATTGGAATCGCAAACCATCCATACGTCAAGGTATAGTGTGCGCAAAACCTGACAGGACAGCACGAGCATGGATATCGTTTTCATCAATGACCTGCGGATAGAAACCATCATCGGTATCTACGACTGGGAACGCCGGGTGAAGCAGACCATCAGCCTCGACCTGGAAATGGCCGCGGATATCCGCGCGGCAGCGGCCACCGATGCCATCGAGGACACGCTCAACTACAAGGCCGTGGCGAAGCGGTTGATCGCCTTCGTTGGCGACAGTAAATACCAGCTGGTGGAAACGCTGGCCGAGAAAATCGCGGACATCGTGCTGACCGAATTCAGTGTGGGCTGGCTGAAGCTGACGGTGCACAAGCCGGGCGCGGTGCGCGGTTCGCGCGACGTGGGCGTGATTATCGAGCGTGGCAGCCGGGGGACCGCGTGAATGGCGCATGCCTGGGTCAGTATCGGCAGCAATATCGAGCGCAGCAGGAATATCGCGCTGGCACTCGATCTGCTGGAGGCGCGTTACGGTGCACTCGAGCAGTCATCGATATACGAGAGTGACGCCGTCGGTTTCGACAGTGCACCCTTCTACAACCTGGTGGTGGGATTGCATACCGACGAAACCCCCGCGGCATTGCAGTCACAACTGCATGCGATCGAGGACAGGAGCGGGCGTGCGCGTACCTCAACGCTGACTGCGCGGACGCTGGACCTCGATCTGCTCCTGTATGACGAGCTGGTCGTCGACGAGGACGGACTGGTGCTGCCGCGTGACGATATCACCCGCTATGCCTTTGTCCTCTGCCCGCTGGCCGAGATCGCGCCGGACGAGCGACATCCGGTGAGCGGCCGGCGTTACGCCGATCACTGGGCGGATTTCGACATGGATGGGCAGCCGTCCCTGCAACGCGTGGACTGGCCGCCCCGGCCCTAGCCTTTCTGCATGCATGGCACCAATGACTTGCCGGTACCGACACCGGCGGAACAGCAGCTGAGTGATGCACTGGTGTCGGCGATCCGGGCGGAAATCGCCGCCAGCGGCGGCGCCATCCCGTTTTCCCGCTACATGGAGATGTGCCTGTATACGCCGGGCCTGGGCTATTACAGTGCCGGGCAGCGCAAGTTCGGCGCCGGGGGTGATTTCGTTACGGCACCGGAGATATCGCCGCTGTTCGGGCGGTGTGTCGCGCGCAGCTGTGCTGCGGTACTGGAGGCGACCGGCGGCAGCCTGCTTGAATTCGGCGCCGGCAGCGGCCGACTGGCAGCCGACCTGCTGGGTGAACTGGCGGCGCTCGACTGCCTGCCGGAAAGCTACCTGGTCCTCGAGCGCAGTGCGGAACTCCGGCAGCGACAGCAACACACCCTGCAACGCGAATTACCGCAACTGGCCGGCCGGGTCAGCTGGCTGGATACATTGCCCGGACCGGGATTTCGTGGCGTGGTGCTGGCGAACGAGGTGCTCGATGCCATGGCCTGCGAGCGCTGGCGCTGGAACGGTGAACGGGTTGAACAGTATTTTGTGGTGCCGGACGGACAGGGATTTGCCTGGCAGGCCCGGACATGTGCCGGCAGCAAACTGGCCACGACCATCGAGGGCTATGCGAAGCAATACGGGCTGGGCCGCGGCTATATATCCGAGCTCAACCCGGCCATCGCACCCTGGCTGCGCAGTATCGCCGAATGTCTTGAAGCGGGCCTGGTGCTGCTGATCGATTACGGTTATCCGCGCCGCGAGTACCTGCATCCGCAACGCGCAAACGGCACCCTGCAGTGCCACTACCGGCAACGGGTGCATGATGACGTGTTTTACTACCCGGGGCTGCAGGACATCACGGCACATGTGGATTTTACTGCCGTGGCCGAGGCAGCCACGGCAGCAGACCTGCAGGTCGCCGGTTACACCACGCAGGCACATTTCCTGCTCGACTGCGGCCTGGACCGATTGCTGCAGTCGGCCGGTCCGTCGGACGAGGTGGGCTATCTGCAGCAGGCACAACAGGCCAAGACGCTGATCCTGCCCGGTGAGATGGGTGAACGCTTCCACTGTATCGAATTGACGCGCGGGTTTGATATGGAGATCCCGGGCTTTCGTATGCACGACATGCGTGGGCGGTTGTGATTAAACAATTCTCGCGCAAAGCCGCCAAGCCGCAAAGGCGTGAAGACGTCAACAAGGCGATAAATAGTTTTGTCATTCCCGCGCAGGCGGGAATCCAGCCCCGATGACTAAGAGTGAAGTGTAAAAATGAAAGGGCGTGTTATGTCCCGATCACCTTTGCGAAAACTAGGCATCAAGGGCTCGTTTTAGACTGGATTCCCGCCTGCGCGGGAATGACGGTATTGTTAATGATGGTGTGGTACTGAATTGGTATACATGCTTTCAATTCATATAACTCATAAAATAACCACAAATGGATAATCTTCATGCAATCATTCTTGCGCTCGTGCAGGGCATCACCGAGTTCCTGCCGATCTCGAGTTCGGCGCACCTGATACTGGTGCCTGCTGGGGTGGACCGACCAGGGCCTTGCCTTTGATGTCGCCGTGCATGTCGGCACGCTGTCTGCCGTGGTCTTTTATTTTCGCGCCCAACTCGCACGCATGACCGTCGCCTGGCTGCAATCCTGTGCCGGCAGGGGCGTGTCGGGCGACGCCCGCCTGGCATGGCTGGTCCTGCTCGGTTCGGTACCGGTTGCACTGGCCGGCCTGCTGTTTCACTCGTTGATCGAGGGCGAGTTGCGCTCGCCGCTGGTGATTGCCGTCACCACGATCGGTTTCGGCCTGCTGCTGTGGTTTGCCGACCGGCTGGGACGGCGCGTGCGCGATACCGGTTCACTCGGGGTAAGGGATGTCGTCCTGATCGGTCTCGCCCAGGCGCTGGCGCTGATACCGGGCACCTCGCGCTCCGGCATCACCATGACGGCCGCGCTGGCGCTGGGTTTGACGCGTACCGATGCGGCGCGTTTTTCGTTTTTACTCTCGATTCCGGCGATATTGATGGCCGGCGGCTACGAGGCATGGAAGCTGCTGACTGACACGGGCCCGGTTCAGTGGGGTGCAATCCTGCTTGGTACCGCTGTTTCCGCCGTCAGTGCCTGGCTGTGCATCCACTTTTTCCTGCGTCTCATCGAGCGCATCGGTATGTGGCCGTTCGTGGTGTACCGGTTGCTGCTGGGTGCGGTGTTGCTTGCCGTGTTTTTGTAGGAGCGGACGTTGTCCGCGAACTAACGGACAATCAATATTCGCGCGTTCGATGTACAGGGAGGTACAAGTGCCGCGGGAGGCAGGAGCCGGGAGCGGCCCCGCGCTCCTACAATATTTCATTGATGGCAGCAATGCGTGCCTGCCTGATGGCCTCGCCGATCTCCTTGCCGCTTTTTTCACCGGTATCCACCTCGACATCCACGGCGGCCGCCAGTGCGCTACGCAGTTGCTGCGCCTGCGGGTAATCGGTTAACCCGGGGTTGGTGCTCCTGGTATCAGCCTCGCAGACCTGCAGGAAATCCCCGATACGTTCGCCGCGCCGGAATGCATCGAGTCCTTCCAGCACCTTCAGAACCTCATCGGCAGACAGTGTGGCAATCTCGTGTACCGGTTTACGGTAGCGGATCGCCAGCTGTGCGAGTTGCCGGTAACTGTTCGGTGCACGGTGTTGCGCACAGAAATCATCCAGCCAGTCGCCATTCCCGTTCATGTCACAGGCCAGTGCGGCGAAGCGGACCCCGGTTGCATCGCTGAGTACACTGGCCGCTGCCAGCACGGGCAGGCGGATGCTGTCGTCCGCGTGTGCAGTGTCGTCTGCATAGCGCGTGACCAGGCGTGGAAACAGCACCGGCAGTGCATTGCAGCCGCTCAGGACATCGAAAAAACGTGTCGGTGTCCGGGTGCCCAGCGCCTTGACCAGCTCTGCCCATACCCGCTCCGGCACCAGGTAATCCACTTCGCCAGCGGCCACCATCTTGCGCATGAGGGCGTTGGTTTCGTGCGCGACATGAAACCCGTAGTGTGCAAAGCGTGCGGCAAGCCGGGCCACGCGCAGGATCCTGACCGGGTCTTCCACGAAGGCCGGCGAGACATGCCGCAGCACGCCGTTGCTCAGGTCTTCCGCGCCGCCACAGGGATCGACGAGTTCTCCACTGGCGTTTTCCGCCATGGCATTGATCGTGAGGTCGCGACGCTGCAGATCATCCTCGAGCGTCACATCCGGGTCGGCGCAGACGTCGAAGCCGGTGTAGCCGTGACCGGTTTTGCGCTCGGTGCGGGCCAGTGCATATTCTTCCTTGCTGTCGGGGTGCAGGAAGACCGGAAAGTCCTTGCCAACCTGCGTGTAGCCCTGTGCCAGCATTTCGTCCGGTGTGGCACCAACCACCACCCAGTCACGCTCGGCAACCGGCAGGTCGAGCAGCCTGTCGCGCACCGCGCCGCCGACGAGATAGATCTCCATCCGTGCACTAGTCCCTGTGCGCATGCCGGCGCAGGCCGGGGTATCGTGCACGCGCATTTTTTCCTCCCAGGTAGCCCGGCACCACGGCGGCAACCGGTACGGGAGTGATGCCCAGTTCGGGCAACGCGTTGTCCACGCAAATACTCTGTTTCTGAAGGGAGTAATAGTTGTCCATGGTAAAAGGCTTGCCGGGCACCAGGCCGAGCAGCCTTGCCTGCAGGCGGGACAGGCCGTCACCCAGACCGATGATACGGCAGCCGGACCCCAGCTGGTCACGCGTGTACACGACCAGTTCCCTGAGGGAGAAGACCTCCGGGCCACACAGGTCGAGACGCTCACCGGCTGTTGCCATGTCGATCGACCGGCAGAAGGCCTCGACGACGTCGATGACGCAGACCGGCGCAAAGCGGCTGTCCGGGCAGGCCAGCGGGAAAAACAGCGGGGACAGTTTCAACAGGCCGGCGAAGCGGTTGAAGAAACTGTCATCACGCCCGAAGATGACAGACGGGCGAAAGCTGGTCACGGCCAGCCCGTCTGCTGCAGCTGCATGGACGAGGTCCTCGCCCTCGCCCTTGGTCTTCAGGTAGCGGCTGTTTTGCTCGCCGGCGTCGGCATTGAGAGCGCTCATGTGCAACAGACGCCGCACGCCACTGGCCAGCATCGTCCGGCAGACCAGCCGCGGCAATTCAACGTGCACACGCTGAAAGCTGCCGGCGCCACCTGTCTCGTTCAGGATACCGACCAGGTTGATAACCACGCTGCAGTTGTCGAAGTGTCGCTGCAGCTCGTCCTGGTCGTATACATTGCATTCAATGACCCTGACTGCGGGATTGACGATGAGTGACCGGTGTCGTTCACGGCGCCGGGTCAGAACACGCACATCATAACCGTAATGTGTCAGTCGGTTAACGAGCGCCTGTCCGACAAAGCCGGTGCCGCCCAGAATGCAAACGGTTTCCCTGTTCATATCTTTTCCGGTGTGGGTGCAGTGCTATTTGTCAGCATAGTATTCATACGGATATATATCCGGCATGTGTTCGTCGAGTGTCGTGATCGGCTGCTCCATGCGCCAGTCATAAATAGCAGAATAGGCCAGTACCCTTTGAATGTAATTGCGGGTTTCATCGAATGGAACCATCGCGACCCAGCGTTCGGCTTCCTGCTTGTCCTGTTCCGGCAGCCAGCGCTTCACCCGGTGTGGTCCGGCGTTGTAGGCGGCGGAGGCGAGCACGATATTGCGGTCATAGTCTTTCATGACCTGGCTCAGGTAGGCGGTGCCTATCCTGATGTTCTTGTCGGCCTCGTACAGCCTGTGCAGGCCGCCCAGCGGTATGCTGTATTTGCGTGCAGTGATGCGGCCGGTCCTCGGCATCAGCTGCATCAGGCCGCGCGCACCGGCCGAGGATCTCGCATCCGGGTTGAAGGCGCTTTCCTGCCGGATGACCGCGAACACATGGCCGGGGTCGAGTTTGTTCTCGCTGGCATGCTGCTCCACATGGTCCTTGTGCGCCAGCGGGAAGCGCAGTACCAGGTCGCCGAATTCACGGGCACGCGCAACCGTCAGGATCGCCTGGTCGTGCCAGCCCCATTGATGGGCCAGTGCGGCGGCCTGCTTGATCTCCTCTTTTGACAGGTCACTGATGACGTGACGCCATTCGCGTCGCGCATCAACCCACATTTCGGCACGGTAAAGTTCGCGCGCACGCACCAGGCCGGGGCGCTGCGCCAGCGCATTGATATCCGCCGGATTGAGTTCCAGTGGCCGATTGTCCATCTCGTATGGCCATGCCAGTTCATCGGCGGCCAGGAAACCGTGGTAGTCGCGTTCCCTCGCCAGGCGCGCAAAGCGGTTGCTGGCCTGCAGCGTCGCACCGATCTCGTGGAAGGCGCGTGCTTCCCAGTAGCGCCACTCTTCCTGTTGCGCCTCCGCGGGCGGCATCTGGGCAATATGGCTGAGCAGCGTATCCCAGAGGCCGGCGGCGATGGCGGTACGGGCGCGCCATTCCCTGACTTCCGCATCCACGGCCGTATCCGGAAGCGCCAGCAGCCACTCATGCGCGTTCGGGTGCCGCTGCCAGGCGGCCCGCAGCGCCATATAGCGCTCCAGCGCGGCGCTTGCAGCGGGGTCGAAATCGTAACGCGGCTTGATGGCGGCCCACTTTTGCTGTGCCTCGTCGAGATCACCGCGTGCGATACGACGCATGGCATACAGCACGATTTCGCGCGCATGCGGGACATCGGTCGCCAGCTGTTTCGAAGACAGCATGCTGGCGGGCTTGCTCCGGGCATCAATCCAGGTGCTTACCCACTTTCGATCATTGGCCGGCAGTCGCTTCGCCAGGTATTTTGCCAGCGATGGCTGGCCCTCCTGCATGGCAAGACGGACGCGCTCCCAGACCCGCTCCTGTGTCAATGCACCTTTCCTGTCGAGGTATTTGAAGATCGTATCGCAGGCCTTGTCCTGCGAATGTCCGACCATCCAGAGCCGCAAGGCATCCTCGACAAGGTTTTCCGTGTCTTTGGTCTCGTGCCTCGCCCTCAGTTGGTAGCACTGTAGCCGGGTAGACTGCTTGCCCGCGTAAACAGACAGGTACTCCTTCCACTTGCCCTCTTTCGCCAGCTTGTACAGCCAGGCACGGCGCATGCGGTGACCGACCGGCTGGTCGGCATATCGTTCGATGAAGCGGGCGACTTCCTCATGACTGGCCTTGTTGAGGTGTTTGCGCAGGGCGCGGTACTCAAGGTAGGGATACAGCGGGTAGTCCTGCAACTGCCCGGCGAGTTTTCTGAAGGTGTCCTGCTGCCCCCGGTCGAGTACGCTGAGCGCATCGAGGAAGCGCGCGCGCTCAGCCGCCAGTGGATCGATACTGGCCATGGCCGTGGCGACCGGCAGGCCGGCAAGACAGGCGATGGCAAACAGGATAAAGCGGGCGCGGTGCATAACCGTTATAGTTACAGAAAACAACGCGCCAGAACAGGAGGCAACGTGGACTTCAAGACAATCAACCCGGCAAACGGCCAAACGAAAGAAATCTGTGCAGCCATGACCGCGCCGGGGCTGGCGGTGACACTGTCAGGTGCTGCATCGGCTGCAGTGGAGTGGGGCAGGCGTGACATACGTGAACGCTGTGAGCTGGTCGCCGCGGCGGCCCGGATATTGCGCGAAAATCAGGAGGATTATGCCCGCCTGATGACGCTGGAAATGGGCAAACCGATCACAGAGGCGCGTGCCGAGGTCGAAAAGTGTGCGCTCGGGTGTGATTACTATGCAGAGCACGGCCCGGACTTTCTTGCCGACGAGGTTATCGAGTCGGATGCCAGCCGCAGCCTGGTCTGCTACCAGCCGCTCGGTACCGTGCTGGCCATCATGCCTTGGAATTTCCCCTTCTGGCAGGTATTTCGCTTTGCCGCACCGGCGCTGGTTGCCGGCAACACCTGCCTGCTCAAGCATGCGTCCAACGTACCGCAGTGTGCCCTGGCCATCCAGTCGTTGTTTGCCGACGCCGGCTTCCCGGAGTATGTCTTCAGCACCCTCATGCTGCCCTCATCACGCGTGGCGGCCGTCATCGAGGACCCGCGCGTGCATGCCGTGACGCTGACCGGCAGTGAACCGGCCGGCCGCCAGGTGGCGGCAAAGGCCGGTGCGCAAATCAAGAAAACCGTGCTGGAACTGGGCGGTTCCGACCCGTTCATCGTGCTGGAAGACGCCGATCTGGACCTGGCGGTGGAGATCGCGGTGACCTCGCGTTTTCTGAATACCGGCCAAAGCTGCATTGCGGCCAAGCGATTTATCGTGCTGGAGGCGATTGCGGACGACTTCGTGCGACGCTTCAGGACGGCTGTGGAGGCACTGACGCTGGGTGACCCGCTGGATGAGAACAACCGGCTTGGCCCGATGGCCCGGCATGACCTGCGCGACGAGCTGCATCGCCAGGTGGTGGAAAGCATCGCCCAGGGCGCGAAAGCCATTACCGGTTGCAGTCCCGAGGGCGGGGACGGCGCGTATTACCAGCCGTCGATTCTCGACCATGTGAAGCCCGGCATGCTGGCCTATCACGATGAGCTGTTCGGACCGGTGGCCAGTATCATTCGTGCGGTTGATGAGGCCGATGCCGTGCGCATTGCCAATGACAGCGATTTTGGCCTCGGCGGCAGCGTGTGGACGCAGGATACGGCGCGCGGGGAGCGTATCGCCCGTCAGCTCGAATGCGGGGCTGCATTCGTCAATGGCCTGGTCAAGAGCGATCCGCGTCTGCCCTTCGGCGGTATCAAGCATTCCGGTTACGGGCGCGAGCTGTCAAAGCTTGGGATCCGCGAATTCGTCAACGCCAAGACCATATGGATCAAATAAAACCGGTCTCGCGCCAAGTCGCGAAGGCGCAAAGAAACCCAAAACATTTGCCACACGACTACAGGGAGGAGGTGAGACCGGGAACCGGTCGAGAGGCTGGCCTGGGCCATGTAGGAGGTAGAGTAACGCAGGAGCAGTTACCGAGAGAACACAGAGAAAAAATCTGGTTATTCCCGCCCCCCCCCATTGCAGGGATGGGCTCCAGCGGCAGTCCGGTACTTGATGATGATGCGAAGCCAGGGGTTACAACCGATCGCATCAAATTCCGAAATGATCTAAATTCAAGGGGCTGACTGCAATTCACTTTATATGGACGAGGCTACGATAGAACAATACCGGACAGCGCTGCTTCGCCTGAAGGCGGAGCTGCGGGCGCTCGAGGAGACATTCCGGGAGGCGGGCGATACCGTTGAGCTGGATCAGACACGGGTCGGGCGGCTGTCGCGCATGGATGCAATGCAGTCACAGCAAATGGCACTGGAAACGGCACGCCGCCGTCAGCAGCGGCTGGTCAGGATCGAGGGTGCCTTGCGGCGCATTGAGTCAGGCGATTTCGGCTACTGTTTTGTCTGCGGTGAAGAGATCGACGCGCTCCGGCTGGCTGTCGATCCGACCGTTACACGCTGTATGGGTTGTGCTGATAAATAATATCTAATTGCGGGCGATTTCTCTTCATAAAGATACACTGGGTTTTGCAGGAATGACGGTATTTTTATTTCTCTGTGTTCTCAGTGGCAATTTTTTCAATGCTTTGCGCCTTTGCGTCTTCGCGCGAGATAATCTTCTCACATGGAACTCCTTGCCTATTTGCTGACCGGGGCGCTGGCCGGCCTGATGGCCGGCTTGCTGGGGATCGGTGGCGGGCTGGTGATCGTGCCGGCGCTGGCCTGGCTGTTTGCCGCGCAGGGCTTTGACGGGCAGACGCTGATGCATTTCGCCGTCGGCACCTCACTCGCGGCGATCGTGCCGACAGCGCTGTCGTCCCTGCTGGCCCATCACCGGCGCGGCAGCGTCGACTGGCCGGCGGTGCGCGGGCTGGCGCCGGGCATCGTAGTCGGCGGTCTGGCCGGGGCGGCGCTCGCGCGCGTGATCAGCAGCCCCGGGCTGGCCCTGTTCTTTGGCCTGTTCGAGATCGCGGTGGCGATCCAGCTGGCCTTCGGTGCCCGGCCGGCCAGTCACCGCGGCCTGCCTGGCCGGGCTGGTATGGGGCTGGCGGGCACGGTGATCGGACTGTTCTCCGCCCTGCTGGGGATCGGCGGCGGGACACTGACCATACCCTTCCTGATGTGGAACGGTGTCGACATCCGCCGGGCGGTCGGCACCTCGGCCAGCTGCGGCTTGCCGGTAGCGCTGGCCGGCGCCGCGGGTTTTGCTGTCGCCGGTCTGGACAGTGCATTTCAGCCCGGCCTGAACACCGGGTTTGTGGTGTGGCCGGCCATGGCGGCGATCACGGTCACCAGCGTGCTGCTGGCCCCGGCCGGTGCGCGGCTCGCTCATTTCCTGCCGCGCAACATTCTGCAGCGCATATTCGCCCTGTTCCTGCTGGTGGTCGGGGTCAAAATGCTGTGGTCCGCTCTGACTTGATCGCGGCCCTTAATGACCATCGATTATTGGGGTAATAACCGTAATATTTGGGTAAACACTAATTAATTATACTTCTATATAAATAATACAAACAATCACTTACAGCCCATTACCTGTAACGCCTGGCGAATAAGTTGGATTTATTCCCGGCAAGATATTACTGGTTTGAAATTCACGTTCAGAGGGGTAGAGTATGCAACCCCTGCCGAAAGTGGGGAATGTGCCGGTCTGCTGTTGCGCGCGACCTCAACGAACATTTAGCCGAGGCAGAACATTCAGGATTCTGCCTTAAGGAAAATCTCTAGAGACCACTGTCACATTGCGGGGCAGGGGATTATTAAACTGCAGTAATCATTAAAAATTGATGGAGAAACAACATGCCAACATTTGTACGTACTGATAAGTGCGACGGCTGCAAGGGCCAGGACAAAACCGCCTGCATGTACATTTGCCCGCACGACCTCATGAAGCTGGACAAGGACGGTTCCGAGACCGGTCATGCCATGAAGGCATTCAACCAGGAGCCGGAGCAGTGCTGGGAATGCTATTCCTGCGTGAAGATCTGCCCGCAGCAGGCCATCGAGGCCCGTCACTATGCCGACATCGTGCCGCTGGGCGGTTCCGTGCAGCCGCTGCGTGGTACCGACTCCATCATGTGGACCATCAAGTTCCGCAACGGCACACTGAAGCGCTTCAAGTTCCCGATCCGCACCACGCCGGAAGGTTCCATCGACCCGTATGCCGGCAAGCCGGAAGCGGATATGTCCAGGATCGAGGAGCCGGGCTTCTTCGTGCAGTGCAACGGCTATCGTGAAGGCGACCGCAGCGAGCTGCTTAACGCCTGATTCGGCAAGATTTAAACATTAAAGAACGAGGGATTTATCATGGCAGGTGAATTTGGAAACCCGGAAGTCGTCGAAGAAGAAGTTGATATTCTTCTCATCGGCGGTGGTATGGCATGTTGTGGTGCCGGCTACGAAATTATGCGTTGGGCCGAAGGTACAGATCTTAAAATCAGGCTGGTAGACAAGGCCGCCATGGACCGTTCCGGTGCCGTGGCCATGGGTCTGTCTGCCATCAACACTTACATCGGTACCGAGCAGGACCCGGCGGATTACACCCGCATGGTCTCCAATGACCTGATGGGTATTACCCGTGATGACCTGGCCTATGACGTTGGCCGTCACGTGGACGAGTCCGTGCACCTGTTTGAGGAATGGGGTCTGCCGATCTGGAAGACCGACGAGAACGGTGAGCGTTACGACGGTTCCAAGGGCATGACGCCCCTGAAGGACGGCGGCAAGCCGGTCCGTTCAGGCAAG
>CAMYKJ010000010.1:0-691 GCA_947258945.1 uncultured Ectothiorhodospiraceae bacterium | reverse complement strand
TTCAGGCAAGTGGCAGATCATGATTAACGGTGAGTCCTACAAGTGGATCGTTGCCGAGGCGGCCAAGAAGGCGCTGGGTACCGACAACATCCAGGAGCGTATATTCATTGTCAAGCTGGTCAATGACAAGAACGATCCTAACCGCGTTGCCGGTGCAGTTGGTTTCTCTGTTCGCGAAGACAAGGTTTTTGTTTACAAGGCCAAGGCTATCCTGCTGGCAGCCGGCGGCTGTGTGAACATCTTCCGTCCGCGTTCAGTGGGTGAAGGTACGGGCCGTGCCTGGTACCCGGTCTGGAATGCCGGTTCCACCTACTCGATGGCGGCTGAAGCCGGTGCCGAGATGACGCTGATGGAAAATCGCTTCGTACCGACCCGCTTCAAGGACGGTTACGGTCCGGTTGGCGCCTGGTTCCTGCTGTTCAAGTCCCAGGCCACCAACGCCATTGGCGAGACCTACATGACCCGTAACAAGGAAATGTTGGACGACTATCCGCCTTACGGCCAGGCCGCCGTTCCGGCTTCCTGCCTGCGTAACCACCTCATGCTGAAAGAGATGAAGGAAGGTCGTGGTCCGATCTGGATGGATACCGTTACCGCCCTTGCCAATCTGCGTGAAACCCTGACACCGCGCGAAGTGAAGCACCTCGAGGCGGAAGCCTGGGAAGACTTCCTTGATATGTGCATTGGTCAG
>CAMYKJ010000009.1 GCA_947258945.1 uncultured Ectothiorhodospiraceae bacterium | reverse complement strand
CGAACTGATCGGCATCAACTCCGCGATCTACAGCCGTTCGGGTGGCTCGCAGGGTATCGGCTTTGCCATTCCGATCAGCCTCGCCAAGGAAATCATGACCCAGATCATCGAACAGGGGCACGTGGTACGTGGCTGGCTGGGGATCGAGGCCCAGGACCTGACGCCGGCACTGGCCGAGTCACTGGATATTCCCGGTGTGCGGGGTGTACTGATTGCCGGTGTGCTGCGCGACGGCCCGGCCGACAATGCAGGTATTGAACCGGGCGATGTCATCACATCGATCAACGACGTGGACATGACAGACGCACGCGAGGCCATGAAGGCCATCTCGAAACAGCGCCCGGACACCCTCATTGAACTTGCCGGTATTCGCCAGGGGCAGTCGTTTGCCTTAAAGGCGCGCGTCATCCAGCGCCCGCTGCAATCAGGGACCCTTGACTAAAGCAGTCGCGCCAGCGCGTCGAGGAATGCGCGGTTTTCGTCCGGCAGGCCCACGGTCACCCGCAGGCAATCGTGCAGGGCATCCGCGCTGCCATGCAGATTCTTGATCAGAATTCCCGCTGATTGGAGCCCGGCATACAGTGCATCGGCACGCCCCGCCGGTGCGCGAAACAGGATGAAGTTTGCCTCGCTCGGATAAACTGCAAGGCCTGCGAATTCACCCAGCCCGGCAGCCAGTATTTCCCGTTCCGCACGAATCGCCCGCGCCTGCTCGTCGAACAGCGCCTTGTGACGCAGGGCAAACGACCCCGTCAGCTGGTTCAGCGTCCCGATGTTGTACGGCAGGCGTGTCTTGTCGATCTGCTCAAGCCAGGCAGGGCTGCCAGCCAGCATGCCCAGCCGCAGGCCGGCGAGACCCAGCTTGGATACCGTGCGCATCACCAGCAGATTGTCATATTCACCAAGCGATGACATGAAACTCGCATCGGTAAAGGGTGCATAGGCCTCATCGACCACGACCAGGCCGTCTGCCACAGCCAGCATCTCGCGTATTACGTTCGCGTCGAACAGATTCCCGGTCGGGTTGTTCGGGTAGGCCAGGAAGGTCACGGCCGGCTGCTGCTCCCCGATGACTGTGAGCATCCGTTCACGGTCCAGGGAAAAGTCGTCATCAAGCGGCATCCCGCTGAATGCCAGGCCGCACACCGTGGCAATCTGGCGATACATCACGAAGGTCGGCTCGGGCGCCATGATCACGCGCCCCGGCTCGGCGACGGTCTGCACGATCATCTGATCCGGTACTTCCATCGCCGTACGCAGTACGGACTGCAGTTCAGCGGCGGTCGGATCCGGGTAGCGGTTCAGCGCGGCAGCCTGCAAGACCTGCAGCCATTCAGCCTGCAGTTCGGCCGGCCATGACCAGGGATTCTCCATGGCATCGAGCTTGATCAACCCGGCAGCCGGCGGCACGTGGTAGGCCGACAGCGCCCGTATTTCAGGACGCACCAGCCGATCAATGATTTCGCGGGTGCTCATAAATATTTATTCAGGTAACCTGATAAGACACGATATAACCGTAAAGACGCAGAGAACACAAAGAATAAACCGTAATTCGTCATTCCCGCCCCCGCCTTCGCGGGGACAGGCTCCGGCGGGAATCCAGTGGTAAACAGATCCTTGTCCATCAAACTTGCCATTGGTTCCAGACAAACCAATCATTTCTACAAGCCTGTGGTAAACAGACGGACTGGATTCCCGCCTGCGCGGGAATGACATTTATTAAACTCTGTGCGCTCTGTGGCAAGTGGGTTTTGGTTTTCTCTGCGTCTTTGCGTCTTTGCGCGAGGCAATCTCTTTCTCAATCCTCATCAAGAATCCGCACCTCGGCAGAGCGCGCGTGCGCGGTCAGCCCCTCGCCGTGCGCCAGTATCCGAGATCGCTCGCGCCCTGTGGCGAACACTCGATCAGGCTCGAACGCTTCTGGAAATCGTAGACGCCAAGGGGCGAGGAAAACCGCGCGGTCCGTGACGTCGGCAGGACATGATTGGGACCGGCGCAGTAATCGCCCAGTACCTCGGCCGTGTAGCGCCCCATGAAGATGGCGCCGGCATGGTGAATGCGTGACGCCATGGCCCGGGGTTCCGCGACCGACAACTCCAGGTGTTCGGGTGCGATCCGGTTCGCGATATCAACGGCCTCATCCATGTCTCGCACCCTGATCAGCGCACCCTGCCCGGCCAGCGAGGCACTGATAATGCCGGCGCGCGGCATGTCCGGCAGCAGACGTTCGATGCTTGCCGACACACGCTCCAGAAAGTCGCCGTCGGGGCTGACCAGGATGGATTGTGCGTCCTCGTCATGCTCGGCCTGGGAGAACATATCCATCGCAATCCAGTCCGGATCGGTCCCGCCATCACAGATCACGAGGATTTCGGACGGGCCGGCAATCATGTCGATACCGACCTTGCCGAACACCATGCGCTTGGCACTGGCCACGTAGGCGTTGCCGGGTCCGACGATCTTGTCGACGGCCGGCACCGTCTGTGTGCCGTAGGCAAGTGCAGCAACAGCCTGTGCACCGCCAATGGCGAATACCCGGTCGACGCCGGCAATGTGTGCCGCCGCCAGCACCATGTCATTGACCTGTCCTTCCGGTGTCGGTACGACCATCACCAGTTCACCCACACCGGCCACGCTGGCAGGTATGGCATTCATCAGGACAGACGAGGGATAGGCGGCCTTGCCGCCCGGTACATACAAACCGACCCGGTCCATCGGCGCAACCTGCTGGCCCAGCAGGGTGCCATCGGCCTCGGTATAGGACCAGGACTCCATTTTCTGGTGCGCGGCATAGGCACGAATGCGCTCACTCGCACGCTCGAGTGCCGTACGCTGGTCCGCCGCTATGCGCCCGACGGCGTCCGCGCAGTCCTGCAGGGAGATCTCGAGACCATCACCGACCGTGCGCCGGTCAAACCGCTCGGTGTACTCGATCAGCGCCGCATCGCCGCGCGCACGCACATCCGCGATGATGTCCCGCACCACCGCTTCGACCGCGCTATCGGCGCTCTGCTCCCAGTCGAGCAGACGCTCGAGCGCCGCATCGAAATCGTTATCACTGGTATCGAGTCGTTTAATTTCAGGCATGAATCTTTCTCACAACAAAACACTGCCACAGAGATCACAGAGGACACAGAGGACACAGAGATAACTATTACTGTAGGAGCGCAGGAATGCGCGAAACACTGCAGAATTTACGCGGAGCGTATTCGCGGACAGCGTCCGCTCCTACAAGTGTAATTTTTTCTCTGTGTCCTCTGTGTCCTCTGTGTCCTCTGTGATCTCTGTGGCGGTAATTAAGATTTAATTTTCACACGCAGCCCTGAGTTTATCGATAAAGTCCGTGATACGCGCATGCTTCATTTTCATGGACGCCTTGTTGACGACGAGACGGGAGCTGATGTCGGCGATGTGCTCAAGTGGCTTCAGTCCGTTCGCCTTGAGCGTGTTGCCGGTATCCACCACGTCGACAATGCGATCGGCCAGTCCGACAATGGGCGCCAGCTCCATCGAGCCGTACAGCTTGATGATCTCGACCTGCTCCCGCCGGTCGGCATAGTAACGGCGTGTGCTGTTGATGTACTTGGTGGCAATGCGCATCCTGCGACGCCCCGAGTCGCTGTGTTCCGGACCGGCCACCATCAGGCGGCAACGCGCGATCTTCAGGTCCCAACGCGCGATCTTCAGGTCCAGCGGTTCGTAGAGACCCTCCCCGCCGTGCTCCATCAGTACATCCTTGCCCGCCACGCCGACATCGGCCGCACCGTAACACACATAGGTGGGCACATCCGAGGCACGGATGATCACCAGTTTCACGTCGTCGCGATTGGTATCGAGTATCAGCTTGCGGCTGCTGTCCGGGTCGTCCGCCGGGGTGATGCCGGCCGCAGCCAGCAACGGCAGCGTTTCCTTGAAAATACGGCCCTTTGACAGCGCAATAGTCAGTGTGTCATTCATGGCTATCAAGTGTCAGGGAGATGCAGGAATAATACAAGCGTGCCGGCGGCGCCCTGCGGCAAGCGAACGGCAGGAATCAGTCGGGGACGCGGCGAATGTCCGCCCCGAGCTGGGCGAGTTTTTCCTCGATACGCTCGTAGCCGCGATCGATGTGGTAGATGCGGTCGATGACGGTCTCGCCATCGGCCACCAGGCCGGCCAGCACCAGGCTGGCCGATGCACGCAGGTCCGTGGCCATGACCGGCGCGCCGGCCAGTTTGTCCACGCCGGTGCAGATGGCGGTATTGCCTTCGAGACGGATACTGGCCCCCATACGCTGCATTTCCTGAACGTGCATGAAGCGGTTCTCGAACACGGTCTCGGTGATGGTGCCGGTGCCTTCCGCGACCACGTTCAGTGCCGTGAACTGCGCCTGCATATCCGTGGGAAATGCGGGATACGGTGCCGTGTGGACGTTGACCGCTTGCGGACGCCGGCCGTGCATGTCCAGCTCGATCCAGTCCTCGCCGACCGTGATCTCCGCACCGGCCTCGCGCAGTGTCTGCAATACTGCATCCATGGTATCCGGGCGCGTGTCCTTCACCCTGACGCGTCCGCCGGTGATTGCACCCGCGACCAGGAAGCTCCCGGTTTCGATGCGATCCGGCAAGACCCTGTAGTCGGTGCCGGACAGTCGTTCGACACCCTCGATCCGGATCGTGTCGGTACCGGCGCCGCTGACCTTCGCACCCATCTTGTTGAGACAGTTCGCCAGGTCGACTACCTCAGGCTCGCGCGCCGCGTTCTCGATCAGTGTCACCCCGTCGGCCAGCGTGGCCGCCATCATCAGGTTCTCGGTGCCCGTGACGGTGACGATATCCATGACCAGTCGCGCACCCTTCAGGCGGTCCACGCGGGACTTGATATAACCGTTTTCCACCTCGATGTTCGCGCCCATGGCCTGCAGCCCCTTGATGTGCAGGTTGACGGGGCGGGAACCGATCGCACACCCGCCGGGCAGCGACACATCCGCACTACCGAAGCGCGACAGCATCGGCCCGAGCACGAGAATCGATGAACGCATGGTACGCACCAGTTCGTAGGGCGCATACAGCGAGTTGACGGACCGCGCATCGACCTCGATATCCATCGTCTCGTTCACCGTCAAATGGACGCCCATATGACCGAGCAGCTCCATGGTCGTGGTGACGTCACGCAGGTGAGGAATATTGCGTATCACGACCGGCGAATCCGCCAGTAGTGTCGACGCCATGATGGGCAACACGGCATTCTTCGCGCCCGAGATGCGCACATCTCCCTCGAGCCTGGCGCCGCCGTTGATAATCAGTTTGTCCAAACGAAAGGAATCCTGTGTATTCTGCGGGCTACTGGATGCGTCGACGGCTTGCCCATTCTTCGGGTGTATGCGTATGCAGGGCAAGGGCGTGGATTTCACCGCCCATGCGATCGCCCAGCGTGCCGTAAACCAGCTGATGCTGTTTCACCATGGTGCAGTTTTCGAACTGCTCGCTGATGACCGTCGCCTCGAAATGGTCGCCGTCACCCTGCACGATGACTTCCGCATCCGGGATGCCGGCCTTTATGAGCGCTTCGATTTCGGAACTTTGCATAGCGTTATAGCTTCGTGGTTAATCGAAAATATTGATATTTCCCCGCCGCAGGCAGCCAGCACCGCACTAACGCGGCTGGAAAAGGATGTCCTCCAGCCCGCAAAGACGCGCGATCGACAGCAGCTGCGGGGGCACGTTGTCGTATGTAATCACCAGCCCCTTGCGCTCCGACTCGCGCAGCCATTCAATCATCAGCGCCAGACCCGCGCTGTCAACACGCGTTACTTTCGCGAAGTCGACGTGAATGCCGCTGCCGCGCTGCATGTGTGCACCCTCATGCGCGAGCAGGGACGGCACCGTTTCGAAATCGAGTTCGCCGGACAGCACCCAGCGGTCACCCTCGAATGTGAGTCCCGCGTCAGTCACCGGACAACGCGCCGTTGCGCTTGACCAGCTGGTCGATCAGGCTGCCCATACCCTCGCCGCGTATGATGCTGGCGAATGTCGACCGGTAATTGGTGACGAGGCTGACGCCGCTGATTGCGACATCATAAACCTTCCAGCCGTCCTTCGAATTGTACATTGAATAATAAATCGGGATGGTCGATCCGCCCTGCTCGATCTCGGTACGCACGGTCACCTTTACACCGTCTCCGCTGTCGGAGTGCGGCAGATAAATGATCTTTTCATCAGCATAGTCGGACAATGCGGTCCCGTAGGTACGCACCAGCAGCTTGCGGAACTGCTCGACAAACCGCACGCGCTGTTCCGGTGTCGCCGTGCGCCAGTTCTTGCCCAGCACCCACTGGCTCATCCGCTCAAAATCGAAATACGGCAACACGATATCCGCCACCAGTTCGTACAGGCGCCCGGGATTACTCACGATCGCCTCCCGCTCATCGCGCAAGGCGCTCAGCATGCGCGAGGAGGTATCGCGCACCAGCTCCTGTGGCGAAATATTACCCGGTGTCGGCACGGCATTCGCCGTCAATGCTGCGAACATCATCAGCAACGCCGGAAGAAACCTGCTTGTCATGCCTTTTATCATTGTCAAACCCGTTTACTCTTTATCCTTGTCAGCCATACTGTACAGGAACTGACCGATGATCTGTTCCATGACCAGTGCAGACTGGGTGAGCTGTATACGGCTGTCCTGGGCGAGATTGTCCAGGGATCCACCGGGATCCAGGGCGACATACTGCTCCCCCAGCAGGCCTGCCGTGAAGATGCTGGCCGAGGTGTCGTCCGGAAATGCGTTGTAGGCGCT
Organism: uncultured Ectothiorhodospiraceae bacterium; assembly: GCA_947258945.1. Lineage (GTDB taxonomy): Bacteria > Pseudomonadota > Gammaproteobacteria > UBA9214 > UBA9214 > UBA9214. Next base: position 6,142 of record CAMYKJ010000009.1, on the reverse strand, counting down.
ATTGATCCTGAGGGTTACCACGGCCTCGTAGGCGGATGTGTCATAGTCGATGGCATCGACCCGGCCGACGCGCACCCCCGAAACGGTGACCGGTGATCGCACTTTAAGGCCGCCGACATTCTCGAACGCAGCCGTCACTGTGTAGCTGTTGCCATCACCGCCCAGCGACGCAAGGTTGCTGACCTGCATCGCCAGCATGAACAGGGCCGCCAGCCCGCAGGCAACGAACAGGCCCACAGCAATCTCGATTGTTCTGCTATTCAATTTTCTAGTCTCCAAACATCAGTGCCGTCAGTACGAAGTCCAGCCCGAGGACGACCAGCGCCGAGTGCACCACCGTCTGCGTGGTCGCCCGGCTGACACCCTCCGCCGTGGGCAGGGTATCGGAACCCTCGAACAGTGCAATCCAGCCGACCACGAAGCCGAAGACAATGCTCTTGATCACGCCATTGTATATGTCGTCGTACAGATCAACCTTGTCCTGCATCTGTGCCCAGAAGGCGCCGTCGTCCACACCCAGCAGGCCGACGCCGATAAACCAGCCGCCGTACACACCGACGGCGCTGAAGATGGCCGCCAGCAACGGCATGGACAGAAATGCCGCCAGGAAGCGCGGCGCGATGACACGCTGGATCGGGTCGACCGCCATCATCTCCATGCCCGACAACTGTTCGGTGGCCTTCATCAGCCCGATTTCCGCCGACAGGGCGGAGCCGGCCCGGCCGGCAAACAGCAATGCCGTGACCACCGGCCCGAGTTCGCGGACCAGTGACAGGGCCACCAGCACACCCAGCGATTCCTCGGCACCGAAATCGACCAGCGTATTATAGCCCTGCAGCCCCATGACCATGCCGACGAACAGACCGGAGACCACGATAATGACCAGGGTCAGCACGCCGACCGAATACACCTGCCGCAACACCAGGCCCGGTCGCAGCACGATTCCCGGCAGGCTCACCAGCACCTGCAGCAGGAACAGGTGACCGCGTCCGAGGCGCTCGAAAAATCCCAGCGTCACCCGGCCCAGCTGCTGTATCGCATCCAGCATCAGTGCTGCCCGCCCTGCAGGAGGTCGTCCCTGAACGGCACTGCCGGGTAATGGAAGGCAACCGGGCCGTCAGGCAGGGCCTTGAGGAACTGTTGCGACCAGTCCGAAGACGACTCGCGTAATGCGGCCGGCTCGCCATGCTCGACAACCTTGCCATCGGACAGGAGATAGGCGTAATCGGCAATCGCACAGGTCTCCGCGACATCGTGCGAAACCACTATGCTGGTCAGGTCCAGCGCATCATTCAGTTCGCGGATCAGTTTAACCAGCACCCCCATGGAGATGGGGTCCTGACCGGTAAACGGTTCGTCATACAGTACCATCATCGGATCCAGCGCGATGGCACGCGCCAGGGCAACCCGCCGCGCCATGCCGCCGGACAACTGACTCGGCATCAGCCGCGCCGCGCCGCGCAGCCCGACCGCCTCGAGTTTCATCAACACCAGGTCCCGCACCAGCGCTTCCGGCAGGCGTGTATGTTCACGGATCGGGTAGGCCACGTTTTCGAATACATCGATGTCGGTGAGCAGCGCCCCGGTCTGGAACAGCATGCCGATCCGCCTGCGCAGGCGATACAACGCCTGGCGACCGAGGTGCGGCACCTCCTCACCGTACACGTGGATCGATCCGGACAGCGGGCGCAGCTGGCCGCCGATGAGTTTCAGCAGCGTCGTCTTGCCGGTGCCGCTCGGGCCCATGATTGCAGTAACGCAGTCCGCGTAAATATCGAGATCGACACCGTCAAATATCATTCGATTGCCACGCGCAAAACGCAGGTCACGGATCTTGACTACGGGCTCGGGCATTGTCTGTTCCTGCAATCAATGGCGATGTAAGACCGTCCTGATCCCGCCGGGTTCACGCGGCCCGGGCATTTGGTCAGGACAAACCGGCGTGTATGATTACACACTCATGGAAAATTTCTATTTATTTCAACCGCACAACAACATTTTACGCCTGCCGGGCCGCACGCGCGGCGGCATTTGACTTGCATGATAGCCCAGTTTCTTGCCATCGCCGGCGGTTTCGTACTGCTGGCCTGGAGCGCCGACCGCTTCGTGCAGGGCGCCAGCGCGGTGGCCTGGAACCTGAACATGTCCCCGCTGATTATCGGCCTGACCATCGTCAGCCTGGGCACCTCCGCACCCGAGATCTTCGTCTCCGGCATGGCTGCATGGCAGGGCAATGCCGGCCTGTCCGTCGGCAACACCCTCGGCTCGAACATAATCAACACGTCCCTGATACTGGGCGTGGCGGCGGTGATTATGCCACTGAACGTGCATTCGAGCATCGTCCGGCGCGAATTGCCGATACTCCTGCTGGTCATGGGGTTTGTCCTGCTGCTGCTGCTCGACGGCAGCCTGGACCGCAAAGACGGTACGCTGCTGCTTGCCGGTATGGGCGTTGTGGTCAGCTGGCTCACCTGGCTGGGCATGCAGACGCGTGCGACGCCGGATCCCATCAGCGATGAGTTTGCCGGGGAAGTCCCCACACACCTGCCCATGGGCAAGGCGCTCATGCTGTTGCTGCTCGGCAGCGTCCTGCTGCTGGTGAGTTCCCGCCTGCTGGTCTGGGGAGCGGTCTCGGTGGCAGAGGCGCTGGGAGTCAGCGATCTGGTGATTGGTCTTACGATCGTCGCACTGGGAACCAGCCTGCCGGAGCTGGCGGCAACCATTATGTGCGCACTCAGGCAGGTGCATGATATCGCGATCGGCAACATCATCGGCTCCAACCTGTACAACCTGCTTGCCGTGCTTTGCCTGCCCGGTCTGCTGGATCCCGGCCCGTTTGACAAAATGGTGCTGGTGCGCGATTACCCGGTGCTGACCGGCATCACGGTCGCGCTGTTTCTGATGGCCTACGGCTTGCGCGGACCGGGGCGTATCAACCGTATCGAGGGTGGCCTGCTGGTGCTGGCGTTTGTCGCCTACCAGACCCTGTTATACTTCAGCGTAACAATGCGGCATTAGCAAGCTTGACGAACAATCCCTCATGAATGACATCAAACTGCAAGAACTAGCCCTGGCGGTCATCGAGACCGAGGCCGACGCGATTCGCGGACTGAAAGCGGAGATCAACACGCCCGCCTTTACCCAGGCCTGCCACCTGCTACTGGACTGCACCGGCCGTGTGGTGGTGACCGGCATGGGCAAGTCCGGCCATATCGCCGGCAAGATCGCGGCCACGCTCGCGAGTACCGGCACACCGGCGTTTTTCGTCCACCCCGGCGAGGCCAGTCACGGCGACCTGGGCATGATTACCCCGGCGGACGTGGTACTGGCACTGTCGAATTCCGGCGAGACCGGCGAGATCATCACCATCCTGCCGATCATCAAGCGCCTGAACGTGCCGCTGATCGCGATGACCGGCAACCCTGCCTCCACACTGTCGCAGGCGGCAGCGGCCAATCTCAACGTCGGAGTCGAAAAGGAGGCGTGCCCGCTGGGTCTGGCACCGACCGCGAGTACCACCGCGGCACTGGCCATGGGCGATGCACTGGCCGTGGCACTGCTCGAGACGCGCGGGTTTACGGAAGAGGACTTCGCGCGCTCCCATCCGGGCGGCGCACTGGGACGACGGCTGCTGTTGCTGATTGACGATCTGGTGCACACCGGTGACCGCTCGCCGCGTGTCAGTGCCGATACCCTGCTCAGCGATGCACTGGTCGAGATGACACGCAAGGGGCTCGGCATGACTGCCGTGGTCGATGCAGATAACCGGCTGCTCGGCGTCTTCACGGACGGCGACCTGCGCCGCGCGATCGACCGGCGCCTGGATGTCCACACCGCCGTCGTCCGCGATGTCATGACCGCCGATTGCAAGGCCATCCGGCCCGGCATGCTCGCCGCCGAGGCGTTGCAGATTATGGACGACATGAAAATCAACGCCCTGCCCGTTATCAATGACCGGCAGGAACTGGTTGGCGCACTCAATATGCACGACCTGCTGCGCGCCGGCGTGGTATAACAACCAACGGTAATTCCATGAAAGATATCCTCGACAAGGCCTCCCGCATCCGCCTGCTCATCTTTGACGTGGACGGCGTCCTGACCGACGGCAGCCTGTTCCTGGGCGATGACGGGCAGGAATACAAGGCGTTCAATTCGCGTGACGGCCACGGCATCAAGATGCTGCAGAAACACGGCGTGATCGTCGGCATCATCACCGGCCGAACCTCCAAGGTCGTCGAATACCGCATGGAGAACCTCGGCGTCACCCACGTCTACCAGGGCAAGCTGCAAAAGCTGCCGGCATTCGAGGAAATCATCGCCGAGGTCGGCATCACGCCCGAAGAAGTCGCCTACGTGGGCGATGATGTGGTCGACCTGCCGGTCATGCGGCGGGTGGGACTGGCCATCGCCGTGCAGGATGCGCATCCGCTCGTACTCAAGCACAGCCACTGGCAGACACCGAGTTCCGGCGGTCGCGGGGCGGCGCGTGACGTCTGCGAAATGCTGATGGAGGCCAAGGGCGTACTGGCGCAAGAAATGGACAGCTACCTGTGAACATGCGCCTGGCTATCACCGCCCTGCTCCTGTGCCTGTTTGCCGGCGTCGTGGTAGTCGTCAACCAGCAGGAATATGTCCCCGGTGATACCTCCGCGGGCAGTGACGGACCCGATGCGTTTGTTGAGGACATGACGCTCTCGGTCATGAACGAAGACGGACAAGCGGTCTACCGGCTGACAGCCGGCAGCATGTCCCACCATCCCGGCACCGACCTGCTCGAACTCCACGATCCGCTGGTGAACATCACCCGGCCCGATGGTAGTCAATGGCAGATTACGGCAGCCCGCGGCGAAGCCGCCACCAGTGGCGAGCGTGTCTGGCTGCCGGGTGCGGTGGACCTGCGACGCACGGCCGACAGCCGGCACGGCGCGATGCATATTTCGGCCAGCGATGTGCTCGTCTGGCCGGTTGAGAAAGTTGCCGAAACCACGCGCAAGGCAGTGGTAATCACTGACAGCTTTCGCGTTGAAGCTGTTGGTTTGAAAGCTGATTTACATAATAACCGGCTGGAGCTCCAGTCCCGTGTGCGAGGCCGTATCAATGGCGAGGGCTAACGCAGTGCAGCGCGGTCCGGTGCGCCTGGCCGCTCTGCTGCTGGCACTGCTGCCCGCGCTGGCCTGGGGGTTATCGAGCGACCGCAACCAGCCGATACAAATTGAAGCAGACAAGGCAACCCTGGATGAAGACGAAGGTACCAGTATCTACGAAGGCAACGTACTGCTCCAGCAGGGAACGCTGACACTCAGGGGCAACCGGATGACAGTCCATATCACGGATAACCAGGTCGACAGGGTGATACTCGAGGGAAGACCGGCCAGTTATGCACAGCGCCTTGAAGGCGAGACCAATGAACAGCAGGCCGAGGCCGGCAGAATCGAGTACCAGGCCGGTGCGCAGCGCATGATCCTGCAGCAGGACGCCCGCATCTGGCAGGAAGAGACCGAGGAATTCAGCAGCGACCGCATCGTCATCAACCTCAAGGACAACACCCTGAATGCCGGCGGTGACGGTCCGGACAGCCGGGTGCGCATTATCCTGCAACCGCGGATCTGGGAAAACGACGAACAGACACCCGCGCCATGAGCTGCCTGCAGACTTTCAGCCTTGGCAAGCAGTACCAGTCGCGCCGCGTCGTCGATGACGTGTCGCTGTCGATCAACAGCGGACAGGTGGTCGGCCTGCTGGGTCCGAACGGTGCCGGCAAGACCACGTGTTTCTACATGATCGTCGGCATCATCCCCTGCGGCAGCGGCAGCATAGAAATCGACGGCGTTGACCTGACCAGACAGCCGATGCACGTCCGCGCACGCCATGGCGTCGGCTATTTGCCGCAGGACGCCTCGATATTCAGAAAACTGACAGTGGCGGAAAACATCCAGGCCGTACTCGAAATCCGCACCGATCTCGGACACGCCAAGCGCAGGGAAACGCTGAACTCGCTGCTGCACGAACTGCATATCGGCCACCTCGCCGATCAGCCGGGTATCAGTCTGTCGGGCGGTGAACGCAGGCGGGTGGAAATCGCACGCGCCCTGGCAGCTGATCCGCGTTTCATCCTGCTCGATGAACCGTTTGCCGGCGTCGA
>CAMYKJ010000008.1 GCA_947258945.1 uncultured Ectothiorhodospiraceae bacterium | reverse complement strand
CAGGCGCGCGATGCCGCCGATGATGGCATGATCATCGGCATAGTGACGGTCACCGTGCAGTTCCTCGAAGCCATCAAACAGGCGAATGATGTAGTCCATCGAATAGGGGCGCTGCGGATGGCGTGCCAGCTGGGAAATCTGCCAGGACGACAGGTTGGAAAAGATCGACTCGGTCAACTCGCGGCTCTTGGCCTTGAGCTTGTCGATTTCCTCGCTGATGTTGACGTCCGCATCATCGCTGACATAGCGCAGTTCGTCGATTTTCGCCTCGAGCTCGGCAATAGGCTGCTCGAATTCCAGAAAGTTGAGATTCATCAGGTATCCGCTAAATGATTCAAACTATTGCTTATGGTACCGTTTCCGCGGGGTCCGGTAAAATTCCCAACCGCCGCATGGATATAACGCTGCAGGAGCAGACCGCGACCGCGATATAGGCGTTACGTTTCAGGCCGGGTAGTCAGCCGTATTCCACGCGCACGCTGTCCCTGCCGGCGAGGTCGCGCAGTCGATGCAGCAGTTCATCGGTGGGATGCACGGTCCACGCCTCGCCCAGGGCGACCCGCGCACAGGCCTCGCCACCGAGGTAGTCGATGCACACCCGCGTATGTCCCTCGCGGAACGGTTCCAGGATATCCGCCAGCGTCCCGACAAAGCCGTTGCCGGCCAGCTGCGACTCCACACCGACGACCAGCTGACGGGCATACATTTCACGCGCCTGGTTGATATCGTAGATGCTCTGCGCGGTCACCTGGTAGCCGCCGGTATAGTCATCGACCCCCAGTCCGCCCTGCACCACCAGCACCTTGTTCTTGCCCAGCAGGGCCTGGTATTTCTCGTAGACTTCCGGGAAGACGCGCACGTCCAGTCGTGCGGTGCGGTCATCGAGGGTCAGGAAGGCAATCTTGCCACCGCGCTGCGTCTTGCGAATGCGCATGCTCATCACGAGCCCGGCGATGGTCACCGCTTTTTCGTTACTAGCCGGCCTGCCCGGCGGCCGGCCCGGCCTGCCCGACGCGGCCGGCAAGGCGGCGCTCATCTCCGCCAGTTCGGCCAGCCGGCCAGTGACAATATTGGCCAGCTCGCCGTTATAGCGCTGGATGGGATGCCCGGTCAGGTACAGCCCCAGGGCATCCATCTCGCCCTGCAGCCGCTGCTCCTCTTCCCATTCCGGCAGGATCTGGCGGTTGGTCGACAGGGTTGCTGCCACCTCGGGCGCGCCGAACAGGTCGTTCTGGCCGGTATCCTGGTCGCGTCCGAGCTGCTCGGCCTGTTTCAGCGCCTGCGCCAGATTGGCCTGCTGGGTGGCGCGGGTCTCACCGAGCATATCGAGCGCACCGGCCCGTATCAGCGCATCAAACACCCGACGGTTGACCTTGCGCAGGTCAACGCGCTGGCAGAGATCGTACAGGTCGGCAAACGACCCGTCTGCCGCACGCGCGCCGAGGATGCTTTCGATGGCGGACTGGCCGACGCCCTTGATGGCGCCGAGACCGTAGACAATGGTGCTGTCGTTTTCAACAGTGAACGGATAGTTGGACTGGTTGATGTCCGGCGGCACCACGCTGAGCTTCATATCGCGGCACTCGGCGATCAGATGCACGATCTTGTCGGTGTTGTCCATGTCCGCCGATAGCACCGCTGCCATGAAGGCGGCCGGGTAATGTGTCTTGAGCCAGGCAGTCTGGTAGGAAATCAGCGCATAGGCGGCCGAGTGACTCTTGTTGAAACCGTAGCCGGCGAATTTTTCCATCAGGTCGAAGATATAGCTGGCGACCTTGTCGTCCACCCCGCGCTGTTGCGCGCCGGTCAGGAACACGGTGCGCTGTTTCGCCATCTCTTCCGGTTTCTTCTTGCCCATGGCGCGGCGCAGCAGGTCGGCACCGCCCAGCGTATAGCCGGCCAGCACCTGCGCGATCTGCATCACCTGTTCCTGGTAGAGGATAATGCCGTAGGTCGGCTTGAGGATCGGCTCCAGTTCCGGGTGCGGGTACTCGATGCGTGCGCCATGCTTGCGTGCAATGAAATCGTCCACCATGCCCGATTGCAGCGGGCCAGGCCGGAACAGGGCGACCAGCGCCACGATATCCTCGAAGCTGTCCGGCTGCAGCCGCCGGATCAGATCCTTCATGCCGGTGGATTCCAGCTGGAACACCGCAGTGGTGGTCGAGGCCTTCAGCAGGGCGAAGGTTGCCTTGTCAGTCAGCGGCAATGCATTGATGTCAACCGGCGCCTCGACGCCGGCAGCGCGCCGCCGGTTGATGGTCTTCAGTGCCCGGTCGATGATGGTCAGTGTGCGCAGGCCGAGGAAGTCGAACTTGACCAGGCCGACGGCCTCGACGTCATCCTTGTCGAACTGGCTGACCACGGCGTCGCTGCCCTGTTCGCAGTACAGCGGCGTGAAATCGGTGAGCTGCGACGGTGCAATCACCACGCCGCCGGCATGCTTGCCGGCATTGCGCGCCATGCCTTCCAGTGAACGCGCCAGGTCGATGACCGTCTGCACATCCTCGTCCTCGTCATACAGACCGGCAAGCGCCGGTTCCTGTTCCAGCGCCTTGTCCAGCGTGATGCCGATCTCGAACGGGATCAGCTTGGCGATGCGGTCGACGAATCCGTATGGATGGCCCAGCACGCGACCGACATCGCGCACCACGGCCTTGGCCGCCATGGAGCCGTAGGTGATGATCTGCGACACCTTGTCCCGCCCGTAATGTTCCGCGACGTAGTCGATGACGCGATCGCGGCCCTCCATGCAGAAATCGATATCGAAATCGGGCATGGAGACGCGCTCGGGATTCAGGAAGCGCTCGAACAGCAGGTCGTATTTGATTGGATCGAGGTCGGTGATGGTCAGTGCATAGGCGACCAGGGAACCGGCGCCGGAACCGCGCCCGGGCCCGACCGGGATGTCATGGGCCTTGGACCACTTGATAAAATCGGCGACGATCAGGAAATAGCCGGGAAACCCCATCTGCAGGATGACGTCGATCTCGAGCTGCAGGCGGTCGCGGTACTGCCTGCGCTGCGTCTCGTAATCGTCTGCTTGCGGGTCGAGGATCTGCTGCAGGCGCTCCTCCAGACCGGCCTCGGCCTGTGCGATGAAGTACTGATCGATACCGGTGCCGTCCGGTACCGGGAAATCCGGTAAATAGTTCTTGCCCAGTTCCAGTTCCAGGTTACAGCGTCGTGCAATCTCGATGGTATTTTCCAAAGCCTCGGGAATATCCCGGAACAGGTCCTGCATCTCCTCCGGGGTGCGCAGGTACTGTTGCTCGGAGAATTCACGCGAGCGGCGCGGGTCATCCAGGGTGCGCCCCTCGTTGATGCAGACGCGTGCCTCGTGCGCCTCGAAGTCCTGCGGCCTGATAAAGTGCACATCATTGGTGGCCACGACCGGCAGGTCGTGCTGTGCGGCCAGCTCGACGGCCTTGCGGATATAGTCCTCTTCACCGACTCGCCCGGTACGCTGCAACTCGAGGTAGAACGCTTCCGGGAATTGCTGCCGCCATTCCTCAACCAGCCGGGCGGCCCGCTCCGGCTTGCTGGCCAGCAGGGCCTGCCCCACGTCGCCGGCACGCCCGCCGGACAGGGCAATCAATCCGTCGGTACAACCCTCCAGCCAGTCACGCTGCAACACCGGGACGCCACGCTGCTGACCTTGCGTGTAGGCACGCGTGACGAGTCGCGTCAGGTTCAGATAACCGGCCCGGTTACGGCATAGCAACACCAGCCGGGTCGGCGGGTTGCCGTCTTCCTGATCCGCAACCCATATGTCCACGCCCACCAGCGGCTTGACGCCCGCCGCCATGGCGGCGCGGTAGAACTTCACCATGGAAAACATGTTGCACTGATCGGTTACGGCAACGGCCGGCATGCCGGCCCCGGCGACGCTGCTGATCAGCGGCTTGATACGGACCGTACCGTTGAGCAGTGAATATTCCGTGTGGACGTGCAGATGGACAAACGCGGGTTGCATGCAGAGAGTGTCCGGATTTAGCGGCCAGGTTTCAAGCGCCGTGACCGGCTCTCAACATGCTCGAAGAATTACCTGTATAATATTGTTTATAAAGTATTTTTATCTTGACAGACGGTATTGTGTGACGCAGCTCACAAGCAGGACAATCGGCCAGTGGAATTCCCCCGAAAGCGCCTGCCAGCATGTGCCGCGGCTAAACATGGGATTTACCCGGACGATAACTGTTCTTGTATACAGTTTTCAGTCAATCGGAACAAACATGCAGGAACCATGCATTGACACAGTGACGACCGATTTTGACGCTGAGGAACTGAAAGGATTCTCCCGCAGCATGGCAGAACTGCAGTGGTTACTGCTGATACTGGTCATCCTGTACTTTTTCATTCCAACCCGGGATATCGTCGACACCGACCCCCTCGTGGCCACGATGGTGGCCTATGCGCTGTTCGTGCTGGTTTTTCGCTACTTCAATTTCCAGGCACGCAAGACCCGCTTCAAGCTGGCCGTGGAGACCTGGATCATGGTCGGCTTCATCACCACGGTCCTGTGGCATACCGGCTACACGGAAAGCCCGCTGCTCAACCTGTACCTGCTGGTGATCATCGCGTGTGCCGTCACGCTGGGCAAGGTCATGACCCTGCTGGAGGTGTGCCTGATCGCCTGCTTTTATCTCCTGATGGGTTTCAAGGTGCACTCGGTGGACATCTTCACACCCGGGACCTTTACCCTGCTGATGGCCAATTTCTCGCCCTTCCTGCTGGTCGCCTATGTCACTTCCATGCTGGCATCCGACATCCTGGCCGCGAAGCGCAAGATCGCGCGGCTGTCGCAAACGGATGACCTGACCGGCGTACTGAATATGCGCGCATTCAATACGCTGTTCGACAAGGAGATCGCGCGCGTCAACCGCTACGGCACATCGCTGACAATTATCATGGTGGATGTGGACGGCCTCAAGGCCATCAATGACCGCTACGGACACACTGCCGGCAATCGCCTGATACAGGTAGTATCGACGGTAATGAAGGCACATGTGCGCTCATCCGATGTGCTGGCCCGCTATGGCGGTGACGAGTTCATCATTCTGCTCAGCCAGGCCGCAAGCGGCGCGGCGCACGCAACGGCAGAGCGTATCCGTTCGGCGATTGCCAACACCTCGCTGGACATCAACGGCAAGCGTATCTCGACAACCGCCAGTGTCGGCATCGCCAGCTTTCCCAATAATGTGTCAGACGTCGAGGACGTCGTCGACAAGGCGGACATGGCGCTCTACAAGAGCAAGCAATCCGGCCGTAACCGGGTCACCAGCTACGAACGCTCACAGGAACCGGTATCCGCCTGCGCCTGATACGGTGGTTGACGGGGCAGTATCCTTTTCAGCTTCGTCGCGAATTTGGCCTGCCCCGGTAACAACAGGACTATCGGCCCCCGCTACCCTTCCCGCTCGACGATGCGCCTGACCGGCGCATAGGAACGCCGGTGAATCGGTGTTACACCGAGCGACTCCAGCGCCTCGATGTGCGACTTGCTTGGATATCCCTTGTGCTGTGCGAGGCCATAGCCCGGGAACTGCCGGTCCATTTCGATCATTTCGCGATCGCGCGTGACCTTCGCCATGATCGAGGCGGCACTGATAGCGGCCACGCGACTGTCTCCCCTGACCACGGCCTGCGACGGGCAGGCAAACCCGGGGCTGCAATTGCCGTCGACCAGCACATACTCGGCCGCCGGCGCAAGCCCCGCTACGGCACGCTGCATGGCCAGCAGGGTTGCCTGCAGAATGTTGATGCGGTCGATCTCCTCGACCTCTGCGCGGCCGATCGACCAGGCCAGTGCCTGCTTGCGGATCACCTCGTACAGACACTCGCGCCTGGCGGCCGACAGTCGCTTGGAATCATTCAGCCCGTCGATCGGCCGGTCCGGATCGAGGATGACCGCGCCGGCGATCACCGGACCGGCCAGTGGTCCGCGGCCCGCCTCGTCCACACCGGCCAGCCGCCCGGGCGGCAACTGCAAGTCAGTGTCCATTGCCTGCTTCCCCCCTGCCGGCCATCTGCAGCACCGTGTCCGCTGCCACCTGGCTGGCACCGCGTCGCAGTGTTGCATGGATCCGGTTGAATTGTTCCATCATGTCCGCGATCCGCCGGGTATCCGCCAGCAACGCCAGCAACTCCCGACCAAGGTTTTCCGTTGTCACCGCATGCTGGATGAATTCGCGCACCAGCGGTCGATCGGCCAGCAGGTTGGGCAACGAAAAATACCCGATCCTGACCAGGCGACGTGCCAGTTGATAGGTCAGCGGCGCGACACGGTAGGCAACGGCCATGGGTCGCTTCAACAACAGGCACTCCAGCGTGGCCGTACCGGATGCCAGCAGCACGGCATCGGCGGCAGCCATGGCCTCCAGCCCCTGGCCGTCAAGCAGGGTCAGCGGGAGATCTGCGCCGACATCCGCCAGCGCCTGTTCGAATGCCTGGCGGCAGCGCGGCGTTGCCAGCGGCACCACGAAGCGCAGATCCGGCCGCTGCCCGGCACACCAGGCGGCGGCACGGATAAAGTCCGGCGCCAGGCGTCGCACCTCGCCAACCCGACTGCCGGGCAACAGTGCAACCAGCGTGCCGGCATGATCGAGCTGCAGGTGGTCGCGGGCCTGCTGACGGTCCACGTTGTCTGCAATATGATCCGCCAGCGGATGTCCGACAAAACGCGCCTGCACGTCGTGGTCGTGGTAGAAACGCTCCTCGAACGGAAACAGTGTCAGGATACAATCCGTGCTGGCGGCAATCTTGCGGACCCGGTATTGCCGCCAGGCCCACACTGACGGGCTCACGTAGTGCAGCACCGGAATACCCGCCTGCTTCAGCCTGCGTTCCAGGCCAAGGTTGAAATCCGGCGCATCGACACCAATGAATATGTCCGGACGTTCCGTGATGAAATGCCGGCGCATCCGGCGGCGCAGCGCGAGCAGACCCGGCAGGTGCCCCAGCACCTCGGCCAGACCCATCACGGAGAGCTGCTCCATCGGCGCCAGGCTGACGCAACCGGCCGCCTGCATGCGCGGCCCGGCAATGCCTTCAAACACCGCGTCGGGCACACGTTGACGAAGTCACCGGCAATGATGCCGACACGCAGTGTATGTCGGCTGTCAGGCATGCATAAACTCCTCCGGATTCCACTAGCGCACGATGCCGCGCGTCTGCGTTTCCAGGAAGTCCACCAGCAAGCCGACCTCGTCACACTCCCCCGCTGTTTCCCTCAGCCGTGCAAGTGCATCCTGCAGGGACAGGTTTTCACGGTAAAGCACGCGGTAGGCATCCTTGAGTTGCCTGCGCACCCCCTCCGGGAAGCCGCGCCGACGCAATCCTTCCATGTTCAGGCCATATGCCCGTGCCGGGCTGCCACCGACCGTCACATAGGGCGGAACATCCTTGCTGATGCCGCTGCCGAACGCGGTCAATGAGTGCGCACCGATGACGCAAAACTGGTGGATCAGGGTGAAACCGCCCAGCATGGCGTAGTCACCCACCGTAACATGACCGGCCATCGATGCATTGTTGGCCATTATGGTCTGGTTACCGATCCGGCAGTCGTGTGCGATATGCACGTACGCCATGATCCAGTTGTCGTCACCAATACGCGTCAGGCCCTCGTCCTGCACTGTGCCGCGGTTGAAGGTGACGAATTCACGAATGGTATTGCGGTCGCCGATCTCCAGCCGGGTCGGCTCGCCGGCGTATTTCTTGTCCTGCGGCGCGTCGCCGAGTGAAGCGAACTGGTGAATCCGGTTGTCCTCACCGATCCGTGTCGGTCCCTGGATGACGACATGCGGACCGACCTCGGTACGCGCACCGATGGTGACGTCGGGTCCGATAATGGAATACGGGCCGATATCGACATCCGCAGCCAGCTCCGCGGAAGCATCGATGACCGCGGTGGGGTGAATCAAATCACGATATCCTGTTCAGTGCACATGATCTGCGCCGAGGCGGCCTGCCTGCCGTCGACGCTGGCTTCGCAGTCGAATATCCAGATACCCCGCTTCTCCCGCAGCAGCTCGGCCCGCAGTATCAGCTGGTCGCCGGGTTCGACCGGACGCTTGAAACGCGCCTTGTCCAGTCCGACCAGAAAATAGAGGCTGTCACGCCTCGCACCGCGCTCAACGGTCTTGAACGCCAGCAGGCCGGTCGCCTGGGCCATCGCCTCCAGGATCAGCACACCCGGCATGATCGGGCGCTCGGGGAAATGCCCCTGGAAGAACGGTTCGTTGTAGGTCACGTTCTTGTATCCGACCAGGGACTGCCCGGCAGTGAACTCGGTGACCCGGTCGATCAGCAGGAACGGATAGCGGTGCGGCAGATGTTGCAGTATGTCGTTTATGTCCATGGTATGGCCCGGGTCAGTGTCAGCTTGTCTTCATTTTTCATTTAACGCCGGATCCCGTGATGGGCGACTGCCCAGCATCCGCTCATGCTTCTGCACCTTGCGTGCAAGCTTGTCCAGCTGCCGGAAACGCGCGTAATTCCTGTTCCAGCTTTCATTATCCTGCGCTGGTACCCCCGAGGAATAAACCCCCGGGCTCGTGATCGAACGCGTGACCATGGTCATGCCGGTGATCACCACATGGTCGGCTATTTCGAGGTGACCGACGATGCCGGCGCCGCCGCCGATCAGGCAATGCCTGCCGATCCGGGCACTGCCGGAGATACCGACACAGCCGGCAATGACTGTATGCGCCCCGACGTGAACATTATGCGCAACCTGGATCTGATTATCGAGTCGCACACCCTCTTCCAGGATCGTGTCCTCAAGGGCACCGCGGTCGATTGTCGTATTGGCGCCGATGTCGACGTCATTACCGATCCGGACACTGCCCAGCTGCGGTACCGGCAGCCACTTGCCGTCCTCGCTGGCCAGTCCGAAGCCGTCGCTGCCGATCACCGCGCCCGGCGCGATATTCACGCGCGCGCCAATCGATACCCCGTGACAGATGACCACATTGGCGGCCAGCCGGCTGTTCGCTCCGATTTCGCTGTCGGCACCGATATAGCAGCCACCGGCAAGCTGCGCCCCGGCATGGATGGTTGCGCCGGATTCGATGATGCAGCGGGGGCCTATCCAGGCGTCCGGATCGATGGTGCAGGATTCACCGACGCTGGCCGACGGGTCGATGCCGCGGCGGCCTGGCGGCAGCGGAAACAGCAGCGCAGCCGCACGCGCATACGCCGCATACGGATTGTCCGTGACGATCGCGGCTACCGGGCAGTCCGGGAGATGCTCCGCTGCCAGTATGACTGCAGATGCGTGTGTCGACGCCAGAAATTTCCTGTATGTCCGGTTCGCGAGGAAACTGATATCGCCTGTCGATGCATGCTGCAGGGTTGCGACCCCGCCCACCTCGCAGCCGGGGTTTCCCTGCTCCAGTCTGCCGCCAATCTGTTCAGCCAGTGCGCCGAGCGTTAGCGCCATCCGGTTTCTCCGTTTACAGACGGTAAACGTTATTTGCCGGCGGCCAGTTTATTCAGAATACGGTCGGTAATATCCACCTTCTCGCTGGCGAACATGACACCCTGCGCCAGGATTATGTCGTATTTCTCGCTCTTCGCGTATTGCTCGATGATCTCGCCGATCTCGATGTTGACCTGCCTGAGCATCTCGTTCTTGCGTATGTTCAGGTCGTCGCGGAACTCGTCCTGTGAACGCTTCAGGTCGCGCCGCTTGCTGAGGATATCCCGTTCGAGCTTGCTGCGCTCGGCATCGCTCATCACCGCACCGTCTTTCGACAGCTGTTGCTCGAGTTTGCCGAGCTTGCGCTGCGTGCCGATGAGTTCCTGTTCGCGGGAAGAGAACTCCGCATCGATCTTCCCCTGCGCCTCCTTGATCTGCGGCGCCCTCTCACTCAGTTTGGCCAGATCGACAAAGCCGACTTTCATCTCCGCAAACGCAGTGACAGGCATCACCGATATTACGGCGACCAGGATAATTCCATAAACAGTTTGTATATGCTTTTTCACATCGATTCTCCGAATTTTCCAAATAACAGTAATTATAAATCCACCAAACACCACCGGCCGCACGAACGCAACGCTTCGACAGACCGTCATGACAATCCGGTTACCGTGCCTGCGGATTGTCGTGTCCCCCGTCCCTGCGGCTGCAAACCCGGGGCAGCCCGGGTCTCGCCCGGCACATGATCAGAAAAACGATCCGACAGTAAACTGGAAGTTCTGTTCCTCGTCATTGTCCTTCGCATTCAGCGGGAACCCAACGCTGACCGAGATCGGGCCCAACGGGGACGCCCAGACACCTGCCAGGCCTGCAGAGTATCTCAAATCGCCCGCATCGAAGGTATTGATATCACTGTAAACATTACCGATATCGAAGAAAGCGCTCAGGCGTGTGGCACTGGCCGTTTCAACAAACGGCAGGGGAAAGATGATTTCTGCATTGAATACCGTCAGAAACGAGCCACCGATGGCCTCGCCGAATTCATCCTCCGGACCCAGGGTATTGTCCTCGAAGCCACGTACCGAACGGATGCCGCCGGCAAAAAAGTTTTCGAAAAACGGCATGTTTTCGAAGTCGCCATAGCCGTCACCATAGGCGAGGCGCGCCTTCAGGCCAAGCGTCAGGTCACTGGTCAGGCGAATAAACTGCTGTTGCGTATAGTCCAGTTTATAGTATTCCAGTCCGGAACCGGGGATTGTCGTCTCCAGGGCGATGCTTTGCAGACCGCCCCTGTCCGGAAACAGGGTGCGGTTGCGCGAATCGCGTCGCCAGCTCGCCGACAGCACCAGGTCATCGAAGCTGTTGCCGTAGGCGTCCTCGAAATCGGTGATATAGCTCGGTGAAAAGGATGTCGAGGTCAGGTCCAGGCCACGGTAGCCGGCACTGAAGCGAATGGTATCGAACTCGTTCACCGGCACACCGAAGTTGACATCCACCCCGCGCGTGTCCGTGGTGTAATCGGACAGGTTGGCCTCGCTCGCATCAGTCTCGCGATAATACGCCCCGAAGCCACGGCTGATGCCGTCGATGGTCCAGTATGGATTGACATACGAGTAACTGTAGACGGTGTTGACGTCGCTGTTGTCGAAGGCAAAGCTGACGCGGTTACCGCTACCGAGGAAGTTGCTCTGCTGCACGCTTGCATTGAACACAATGCCCGAACTCTGCGAGAAACCGATGCCCGCGGTGACGCTGCCAGAAGACGTTTCCTTGACTGAATAATTCACGTCGAGCTGGTCGGTCGTGCCGGGCACGGACGGCGTTTCGACGTTGACCTCTTCGAAAAAACCGAGGCGATCGAGGCGCGTCCTGGAGCGTTCGACTTTCTCGGCCGAATACCAGCCGCCTTCCATCTGGCGCAGCTCCCGGCGCAACACCTCGTCCCGCGTAATACTGTTACCTGAAATGTTGATCCGCCTGACATAAACACGCTTGCCGGGATCGATGAAGTATCCAAGTGACACCTCGTCGGTCTCGTCATCGATGTCGGGGACGGTATTCACGTTGGCAAACGCGTAACCCTGATTGCCGAGCAGCGAACTGATCTTGTCGACCGATTCCGTAACGCGCTTGCGGGAGAAAACATCACCTGGATTGATGTTGATCAGGGGATAGATCTCCTCTGCCGGCACGACCAGGTCACCCGAGAGGGTGACCACCTTGATACGATACTGGTCACCCTCCGTGATATTGATCGCGAGGTAGATGTCCTTCTTGTCGGGGGTTATCGAAACCTGCGTGGAATTGACCTGGAACTTCAGATAACCGCGGTCGAGATACCAGGTACGCAGCACTTCGAGATCGGCAGCCAGGGCCTGCTTTGAATACTGGTCACGCTTGGTGAATGCCGAGAAAAACGTCGGTGTGGTCAGGCTGAACTCATCCAGCAGTTCCTCGTCACTGAACGTGTGATTGCCGATGATGTTGATCTGCCTGATGCGGGCCACGCGCCCCTCGGAAATATCGATCTGGATACCGACGCGATTGCGCTCCAGGGGCGTGATCGTGGTATTGATCTTCACGGCATACTTGCCGCGACTGAAATACTGGCGCTGCAGTTCCTGCTCGACCTTTTCCAGCAGCGAGCGATCGAACACGCGCCCCTCGGCAAGGCCGATCTCCTTCAGACCACTCAGCAGTTCCTCGCTATCGAGGTCCTTGTTGCCTTGCAACTCGATGCTACTGATCGCGGCGCGCTCCCGTACGAACACCACCAGCACGTCGCCTTCACGCTCGAGACGGACGTCTTCGAAGAAACCGGTTTTGAACAGAGCCTGGATTGCACTGACGCTGGCACCGGTATCCATTGTCTGGCCGATCTTCACGGGCAGGTAGTTGAACACGGTTCCTGCCGATATGCGTTGCAGGCCCTCGACCCGGATATCGTCGACGGTAAAGGGTTCGAACGCCCGCGCCGGACCGCACAGCAACAGTGCCAGTAACAGTACGGGCAAAAACAGACTGGATGGTTGGATGCGGTATTTCATTCTTGTTGCTTATTCGACCAGGCGCAATATGTCGTTGTAAAAAGCCACTGACATCAATGCCAGCAGCATTGCGATACCGATTTTCTGCCCGATCAGCTGGGCGGCTTCCGATACCGGGCTGCCTTTCGCGAATTCCACCAGGTAATACAGCAGGTGGCCGCCGTCGAGTACCGGTATCGGTAACAGGTTCAGTACGCCCAGGCTGACACTGACGATCCCGAGGAAGCCGAGAAACGCAGCCAGCCCGATGGTCGCTGACTGGCCCGCATACTGGGCAATACTGATTGGCCCGCTCAGGTTCTCCACGGATGCCTTGCCGGCCAGCATCTTCCAGAGGGTACGCAGCGTTAGCGTCGTGACCTCCCATGTCTTGCCAAGTGCCGCGGGGGCCGCCTCCAGCAGTCCATATCGGACGACGACGCGCATTGTATCACGCTGTTCCTGGTCCGGCAGTTGCACGGACGCGCCGATAAAACCGATTTCCTGGCCGGCGTCGCGCTTGCGCGCCGGCACGAGGGTCAGCGGAACCTCGACACCGCCCCTCAGCACGATGAGTTGCAGCGTTTGCTCCGGACGCTCGCGTACGTATTCTACCCAGTCATTCCAGCTGTCGACGGTCTCGCCGTCCGCAGCCACAATCCTGTCGCCGCCCTGCAGGCCGGCACGTTCCGCCGCGCCGTCCGGCACTATCTCGTCAATGACGGGCGGCAACTGCCACAGGCCGACCCCGAAGTTCTCGAGCACCCCGCCCTTCTCCAGCAACCCGCTATCATCGAGGCCGGCCTGCAGGCGGCGCTCGTTGCCGTCGTTGCCGCGCACGGTCAGTGCGATCGATGACTGTTCACCCAGGCCAGCATCGAGCAGTTCCATGACCGCCGCCTCCCACGTTGGCGTCGGCTGGTCATCGATCGTGAGGATCTCGTCACCGGCAAGGATACCCGCCTGCGCTGCAACGGAGCCTGCGTGAACATCGCCCACGACCGGGCGCAGGCCGGGCACGCCGGCAACGAACATCGCCCAGTACACCAGGATCGCAAACATGAAATTGGATAATGGCCCGGCAACCACCACGGCCACGCGCGTCGACAACGGCTGGCGATTGAATGCGCGATGGCGCTCATCCGGCATCACCTCGCCCTCGCGCTCGTCCAGCATCTTGACATATCCACCCAGAGGAATCGCCGCAACGACAAGCTCGGTACGATCGCTGCCGAACGTACGCTGCCATAAAGGATTGCCGAAGCCGATGGAAAAGCGCAACACCTTCACGCCGAGACGACGCGCAACCCAGTAATGGCCGAACTCGTGGACTGTCACCAGCGCGCCGATCGCCAGAATGAATGCCAGCAATGAAACGATCACGCTGTTCATCGTGCCACTACGACCTTCGACTGCATGATAAGTTCGGCTGCCGCTTCGCGGGCCATTTCATCGGCATCGAGTATGGCCTGCAGCGTATCTGCCGCATGCACCGCGCAACGTTCCAGCGTGTCCTCGATGACCCGGTGGATCGTGGTAAACGGTATTTGCCGCTCCAGGAACGCTGCCACGGCAACCTCGTTGGCAGCGTTCAGGATGGCCGGCGCCGTCCCGCCGGTCTCCATGACGGCCGTCGCCAGGCCCAGACAGGGGAAACGCGCGCTGTCCGGCATCTCGAACTGCAGCATGCCATGTTCCAGCAGGTCCAGGCCCGCGGCGCCCGATGTAATACGCTCCGGCCAGCCAAGTGCATGACTGATCGGGATGCGCATGTCCGGATTACCCATCTGCGCCAGCATGGAACCGTCTTCGTACTCGACCAGCGAGTGCACCAGCGACTGCGGGTGCAACACCACCTGGATGCGCCCGGTCTCGAGCCCGAACAGCCAGCCCGCCTCGATGACCTCGAGCCCCTTGTTCATCATGGTGGCGGAGTCTACGGAAATCTTCCTGCCCATGTCCCAGTTTGGGTGGGCGCAGGCCTGTTCCGGGGTTACGCTGTACAGCTGCTTGATCGGCAGGGTGCGAAACGGACCGCCGGATGCGGTCAGCAGGATCCTGCGCACGCCGCGCGGCGGCTGTCCTGCCGTGTAGTTGTCCGGCAGGCACTGGAAAATGGCGTTGTGCTCGCTGTCGATCGGCAGCAGCCTCGCGCCGTTATCGCGGACCGCCTGCATGAACAGTGCACCGGACATGACCAGCGCTTCCTTGTTGGCCAGCAGCACCCGCTTGCCCCGGTTGGCCGCCTCCAGCGTCGGCAGCAGCCCGGCCGCCCCGACGATCGCGGCCATGACATGCTCGACCTCGGGCAAGCCGGCCACCCGCAGCAGTGCATCGTGTCCTGCCAGCACCTCCGTATCCGGCGCAGGGTCAGCCAGCATCCGGCGCAGGCGTTCAGCAGCATCCGCATCCGCCATGACCGCATAACGCGGCCGGAAGCGAACACACTGCTCCGCCAGTTCGTCGGCACGGGCATTGGCTGTCAGTGCAACAATCCTGAAACGGTCCGGATGCCGGGCAATGACATCCAGGGTGCTCAAACCGATCGAGCCGGTCGAACCCAGGATCGTGATACCTGCCGGTGTCGTGGACACGCTCACAGCTCAAGCCACCGGTAAGCGGACAGGAACAACGGCGCAGCAGCCACCAGGCTGTCAATGCGGTCGAAGATTCCGCCATGTCCGGGAATAATGCTGCCGCTGTCCTTGATGCCGCTCTGGCGCTTGAGGAGACTGACCAGCAAATCACCCACCACGGAGAACATCATGGCAACCAGCGTTGCCAGCATGAATTTCGCGGTCCACGGCAGTGCCGCCTCCAGCAGCAGCCAGGCGACGGCTGCTGCGAACAGAACGCTGGCCAGCAGCCCCCCGTAGACACCTTCCCAGGTCTTGCCCGGACTGACGACCGGCGCCAGTTTGTGCCGGCCGAGATAGCGCCCGGCAAAATAGGCGCCGCTGTCCGCCAGCCACACCATGACCAGCAGAATCAGCACCAGCCGGGGACCGTCGTCGGCCGCACCGTGAATCAGCGTCAGTGCCAGCCACGCCGGTACCGCCACCAGTATCCCGGCCACCAGCTTGACGGCCGTGCAGGCCGGGGACTGTCCAGCGCACAGCCGCGGCCGGGTCAGCCAGACAAGTGCGCACAGCCACCAGACACAGGCCACCAGCAGCACGGGCCAGGCGATTGCCTCGAGGCCTGCTGCATGGCATAGCCAGAACAGGCCGGCAATCACTACCAGGTAGGCGATCCGGGCCGGCGTGTTGGGGAGCAGCGCAAGGCGCCCCCATTCCCACATGCCGGCCAGCAGGATGGCGGCCAGGATCAGCAGGAACATGTCCGTCGACAGGTACAGCACGCCGTAGACAACCAGCGGTATCATGATGGCCGCGGATATCAGTCGCGTCCTAAGCACCCCTCAGTTGCTCCACCTGTTCGCCGGTACGTCCGAAGCGTCGCTGGCGATTGGCATACCAGTCGAGCGCCTTGCTGAATTCATCCTCGTCGAATACCGGCCAGAGGATATCGGTAAAATACAGCTCGGTGTAGGCCAGTTGCCAGAGCAGGAAATTGCTGATGCGTCGTTCGCCACCGGTACGGATGAACAGGTCGGGCAACGGCAGGTCAGCGATGCACATTTCCCGTCCGAGCCGTTCAGGGGTAATTTCGTCCGGCTTCAGTTCACCGGCGTTTACCTGTTCGGCCAGTCTGCGAGCGGCCTGCGAAATGTCCCACTGCCCACCGTAATTGGCCGCGATCACCAGTTCCAGTTGCCGGTTACCGGCGGTCTGCGCCTCGGACTCGTCGATCAGCTTTTGCAGGTTGTCCGAAAAGGCGGAACGGTCGCCGATGAATCGCAACCTGACATTGTTGCGGTCGAGTGCACTGACCTCCTTTTTCAGGGTATTGACGAAGAGGTCCATGATCATACTGACCTCGTCGCTCGGCCGGCGCCAGTTCTCACTGCTGAATGCAAACAGCGTCAGCGCCTCGATCCCCCTGTCGATACAGGACTCGACCGTGCGCCTGACCGACTTGACACCCTCGCGATGACCGATTGCCCGCGGCAACATTCGGGTGCGCGCCCAGCGACCGTTGCCATCCATGATAATGGCAACATGGCGCGGCTGGCTTGTCGTGTTGGTATCAGACTGCTCCAAGAAAACGCACCCGTTAACTAGCTGGTTCCCGCCTCACCGGGCCCGGGAATCCTGTCATTTATAAATCACTCGCGTCAGTGCGAGCGAAGCGCGGCAAGCCCTGCCAGGCGGGCTCTGCCGGAGCCCGTTGTAATCGCCGGAATCCCCTCGCAACACCCGGGACGCCTGCGGCGGACTGCTTCGTCACCGCGTGTCTCGCAATGACGCTGCAAAAAACTTCCTATATCTCCATCAACTCGGCTTCCTTG
>CAMYKJ010000007.1 GCA_947258945.1 uncultured Ectothiorhodospiraceae bacterium | reverse complement strand
GTCGGCCGGTTACTATGATGCCTACTATCTGAAGGCCCAGCAGGTGCGCCGGCTGATTCGCGATGAATTCCTGCAGGCCTTCGAGCAGGTGGACGTCATCATGGGGCCGACAGCGCCATCGACCGCGTTCAGACTCGGTGAGAAGGCGGACGACCCGGTTAGCATGTACCTGTCTGATATCTATACCATCGCGGTGAACCTGGCCGGGCTGCCGGCCATGTCGGTTCCGGCCGGGATGCCCGGCGATATGCCGGCAGGTCTGCACCTCGTCGGCAATTACTTTGCTGAAGGTCGCCTGCTGAATATCGCCCACCAGTACCAGCAGGTGACGGACTGGCATTTGCGGTGTCCGAATGGTTATGAATGATTTCCGGATGAATGAACGATGAGTTCCCTCTCCCTCCGGGAGAGGGACAGGGAGAGGGGATATGTTCAGGCAATCATCCTGTTCTGATCCCCTCTCCCCGGCCCTCCCCCTGAGGGGGAGGGAGAGTCGGTAAAGGTTAATTATATGGAATGGGAAACTGTCATCGGGCTGGAGATACACACCCAGCTGGCCACGCACAGCAAGATCTTCTCCGGGGCCTCGACCACCTATGGTGCCGAGCCCAATACCCAGGCCTGTGCCGTTGATCTCGGCCTGCCGGGGGTGCTGCCGGTACTGAACGCCGAGGTTGTACGCATGGCGGCGATGTTCGGCCTGGCCACGCATTCCACGGTGGCGCCGCGTTCCGTGTTCGCACGCAAGAACTATTTCTATCCGGACCTGCCGAAGGGCTACCAGATCAGCCAGTTCGAGTTACCGATCGTGCACGACGGCTGGCTCGATATCGAGCTGGAAGACGGCAGTACCAAGCGCATCGGTATTACCCGTGCGCACCTCGAGGAGGATGCCGGCAAGTCCCTGCACGAGGATTTCGCGCCGGCACGCCGCTGCTGGAAATTGTCTCGGAACCGGATATGCGCTCGGCGAAAGAGGCCGTGGCCTACATGAAAAAGATACATTCACTGGTGCGTTACCTCGGTATCAGCGACGGCAATATGCAGGAGGGTTCGTTCCGCTGCGATGCCAACGTATCGGTACGGCCGAAAGGGCAGGCGGAGTTAGGTACGCGAAGCGAGCTGAAAAACATCAACTCGTTCCGCTTTGTCGAGCAGGCGATCAACTTCGAAATCGAACGCCAGATCATGGTGGTCGAGGGTGGCGGCGAGGTGGTGCAGGAGACGCGCCTGTTTGATCCCGACAAATATGAAACGCGGCCCATGCGCTCCAAGGAAGAGGCCAACGACTACCGCTATTTCCCGGACCCGGACCTGTTGCCGGTCGAGATCACGCCGGCGTTCATCGAGGCAGTCAGGAACAGCCTGCCGGAACTGCCGGACGCGAAGAAAGACCGTTTCGTGAAGGCATACGGCCTGTCGGATTACGATGCCGGTGTACTGACTGCCACGCGCGAAATGGCGGAATACTACGAGGCGACTGTGGCGACCTCAGGCGGCCAGGGCAAGCTGGCCGCCAACTGGGTTATGGGCGAACTGGCCGGCGCACTCAACCGGGACGGCCGCGAGATCGGCGACAGCCCGGTCGGTGCGGACACGCTGGGCCACATGCTGCAGCGTATCGAGGATGGCACCCTCTCCGGCAAGCTGGCGAAGCAGGTATTCGAGGCCATGTGGAACGGCGAGGGCACTGCCGACGAGATCATCGAGCAGAAAGGACTGCAACAGATATCCGATTCCTCGGCCATCGAGGCGATCATCCGCGAGGTGCTGGACAGCAACCCGAAACAGGTCGAACAGTACCGCGCCGGCCAGCAGAAACTGCTGGGCTTCTTCGTCGGCCAGGTCATGAAGGCCACCCAGGGCAAGGCCAATCCGCAACAGGTGAACGAGCAGCTGAAGAAACAATTAGATTCGTAAAAACACATCTCGCGCAAAGCCGCCAAGGCGCGAAGAAAAACACAAAATTATTATTTCTCTTTGCGCAGACGCAGAACAAACTTCTATCGTCATTCCCGCCCCCGCCTTCGCGGGGACAGGCTCCGGCGGGAATGACGAGATTCTCTTTACACGCCTTAGTAATATTAATGTTTCTCCCTGTGAGCTCTGTGGCTATGATTCTGGCTTTCTTTGCGCCTTGGCGGCTTTGCGCGAGGTTGGTTTTTTCTATATGTTGAACTTCAAATGAAAATCATTGCTGACGAAAATATCCCCTGTGTCGAGGAGGCCTTCGCTGCGCTGGGCGAGGTGACGCTGGTTCCCGGCCGCGGCCTGCATGCCGCACAGGTACGTGATGCGGATGTCCTGCTGGTGCGCTCGGTAACGCGCGTGGACGAGTCACTGCTGGAGGACTCGTCTGTCCGCTTCGTCGGTTCGGCGACGATCGGCTTCGATCATGTCGACCTCGATTATCTGGCACAGCGGGGGATCGGTTTTTCGACGGCACCGGGCAGCAATGCGACCTCGGCCGCGGAATACGTCCTCAGTGCCGTCATGGTGCTGTCAGAACGGTATGGATTCGAACCGGCTGGCAAGACAGTCGGTATTATCGGGCATGGCAATGTCGGGTCCCGGGTGCGGCGCAGGCTCGAGGCGCTTGGCATGCGTTGCCTGCTGAACGACCCGCCGTTGCAGTCGCAGGGTGGTCACACGGAATACCTCGACCTGGACAGCGTATTGCAGGCGGATATTGTGACCGTGCACGTGCCCTATACGCGAAACGGCCAATGGCCGACGCATCACCTGGTCGATGCGGATTTTCTGGCGCGGCTCAAGCAGGATGCGATCTTGCTGAATACCTCGCGCGGCGCGGTTGCTGACAATCCGGCACTGGTTGCCTGGCTGGCGCGGTGTCCGGATGCCGCGGTGGTGCTGGATGTCTGGGAAGGTGAGCCGGCAATCAGCCTGGAGCTGATGGACCGGGTGGCCCTTGCCACAGCGCATATCGGCGGTTACAGCCTCGATGGCAAGCTGCGCGGCACCGAAATGATTTACCGGGCTGCCTGTGAATTCCTCGGCCAGGAGTGCGCCTGGCGGGTGGACAGCGTCCTGCCGCCTGCAGCGCCAATCGAGCTGGCCGTGACCGATCCGAATGACTGGTTCGAAACGGTGCGTGCGGCCGTGCTGGCCTGCTATGACATACGCACAGACGATGCAAACCTCCGTGCAATCAAGGATGTGATGCAGGATGAACGACCGGCCTTTTTTGACCGCTTGCGCAAGGAGTACCCGGTCAGGCGCGAGTTTTCGGCAATGACGGTAAGGCTGGCTGCTGCGGTGCCGGCGGCGGCACGCGTGCTGGAGGAACTGGGCTTTCGCGAGGTGTGTGTGAGCAGCGAATCAGTGACATACCGGGCAGGCGGGATC
Organism: uncultured Ectothiorhodospiraceae bacterium; assembly: GCA_947258945.1. Lineage (GTDB taxonomy): Bacteria > Pseudomonadota > Gammaproteobacteria > UBA9214 > UBA9214 > UBA9214. The sequence goes on along the minus strand of CAMYKJ010000007.1, from coordinate 8,093 downwards.
ACGGGTCAGGTTTAGCGTGCGCCAGTCATGCGCCAGGCCGTCAAACAGCAGCAGTCGGCCCGACAGGCCGTTGCCGGTTGACAGTACCAGCTTGAGGGCCTCCAGCGCCTGCATGGCCCCGATAATACCCACCACGGGGGAAAGTACCCCGTTTTCCGTGCAGGTTTCGTCTTCCTCGATACCTTCCTCGTAGAGGCAGCGGTAGCAGGGGCTGTCCTTGTCCCGGCTGTCGAAGACCGACAGCTGTCCCTCGAAGCGTACCGCGGCACCCGAGACCAGTGGCGTGCGCTGTTGCACGCACGCCCGGTTGATCTCGAAACGGGTGGCAAAGTTGTCACTGCAGTCGAGCACGACAGCGGCGGCTTTTGCCTCCGCGTCCAGTTGCTTGCCGGTGAGCCTTGCAGGGATTGCCGTGACGGTGATCTCCGGGTTGACGGCTGTCAGCGTGTCACGTGCGGATTCCGCCTTGTTGCGTCCGACATCCTGATCGCGGTGTAACAGCTGGCGCTGCAGGTTGGACAGTTCGACGTTGTCGTAGTCCACGATGACCAGGTGGCCAACACCGGCGGTGGCCAGGTACATGGCGGCCGGTGAACCCAGTCCGCCGGCACCGATAATCAGCATGCGCGAGTCGAGCAGTTTCTCCTGGCCGGCAACATCCACCTGCGGCAGCATGATCTGCCGGCTGTAACGGAGTAATTGTTCGTCATTCATTGCCTGATTCCAGGCATTCTCGCGCAAAGTCGCCAAGGCGCAAAGAAAACCAAAAATATGCCACAGAGGGCACAGAGATAAATATTTTCCCTCTTACGCCGGGAGAGGGCCAGGGAGAGGCGGCATTAATTTTCATCTTTCTCGTGCGGCGAAAAATATGGGTAGTAGGAGCGCACCGCGTGCGCGATAAAATTCGGCTATAGCGCATTCGCGGATGCGATCCGCTCCTACATCTGATGTTGTCAATTCTGTTTGAACACCCGGTGACACGGCATTTACTGAGACTGGATTCCCGCCGGAGCCTGTCCCCGCGAAGGCGGGGGCGGGAATGACATTGCCATATCTCTGTGCCCTCTGTGGCAAATTTTTAGATTTTCTTTGCGCCTTGGCGGCTTTGCGCGAGACAGGTCTTATTATAAATACCGCCGCAAATAATCCGGCCGATGATCGCGGCAACCGTGCGGCCTGGTGAGGTAGCGGTTGATGAAGGCATCACGGGTACACTCGGCCTGGTCGTGCTGGGGTTCGGTGCACTCGATATCCTCGATGTAGTAACACAGGCTGCGCATCATGCGGCAGAAGAAGCTGGTGCGGAGGTGGTAGCCAAATTCCCTGAGTAATGCCGTGATCGTATGCAGTGTGATCTGGCGAACGTTGTAGCTGACGACCAGCTTGTGCGGGGCAGTGATGCGGACCCGCATGACGCCCTTGACATCGCGCAGCAGGGCGGCGGCAGACTCGGTGACCTCGGGGTCTGCGGGTGACTCGGCGAGCCAGATGGTGCGCTGTTTCAGTTTTTCGAGCACCTTTCAATCCTGACCCCTGTGGGCGAAAATTTCAAGGGTTTCGGGGGGTTGTTCAGGGAATCAGGCGGTTACAGCCGGGCCGTTGTGACCCGATCGTGACCGGTCATATCCCGGTGTTGAACGATAGCGTGGTAGCCGTGTTGTTCAAGCAGTGTGTGTACGCGATCGCCCTGGTCAAAGCCGTGTTCCAGCATCAGCCAGGCATCGCTGTGGAGATGTGCGCGTGCACAGTCGGCAATGCGCGCAAGGTCATCCAGGCCCTCCGCTCCCGCGACCAGCGCAGCGCGCGGTTCGAAGCGCACGTCACCCTGATCGAGGTGACTGTCGGCCACGGGGATGTACGGCGGGTTGCTGACGATGAGGTCGAAGCGCCGGTTGGCTAGCGCGTCGCACCAGTCACCGGTCAGGAACTCGATGTTGCCCAGGCCCAGCTGCCGGGCATTGGCTGCAGCCACCTCGAGCGCCGTATCCGACCGGTCGGTGGCCACGACATGGCAGCCGGGACGCTCATGCGCCAGGGCCAGGGCGACCGCGCCGCTGCCGGTGCCCAGGTCGGCAATCTGCAGGTGGCTGTCAGCCGGCAGGACATCCAGTGCACAGGCAACCAGCGTTTCAGTTTCCGGCCGCGGGATGAGCGTCGCGGGCGTCACGCGGACCGGCAGCGACCAGAATTCGCGCTGCCCGACCAGGTGTGCGACCGGTTCGCCGGCAGCCCGGCGGGCGACCAGTTCCCGGTAACGCGCCTGCTGTTCCGGCGCAGGCAACTGCTCCGGCCAGGCCAGCAGGTACGAGCCTGGCCTGTCCAGCACGCTGGCCAGCAGGACTTCGGCGTCGAGTCGGGGGGTGTCCCCGGCGATCAGTTGCGCGCCCTCCTGCAGCAGCCCGCGTATCGAGTCAGGGTCAGGCGCCCTGTTCATTCAGGGCGCTGAGCAGGTCAGCCTGGTACTCGCTGACCAGCGGCTCGATGGCCAGATCGAGATTGCCAGCCATGAACTCGTCGAGCTTGTAGACCGTCAGGTTGATGCGATGGTCGGTCATCCGTCCCTGCGGGAAATTGTAGGTACGGATGCGTTCGGAGCGGTCGCCGCTGCCGACCAGCAGCCGGCGAGTCTCCGTTTCCTGTGCCTTCTGCCTTTCCTGCTCGGCCCCGAGCAGCCTGGCGGACAGCAGTGACATGGCGCGGGCGCGGTTCTTGTGTTGCGAGCGCTCGTCCTGGCACTCGACCACGATACCGCTCGGCAGGTGTGTCAGGCGGATGGCCGAATCCGTCTTGTTGACATGTTGTCCGCCGGCACCGGAGGCGCGGAAGGTATCGACTTTCAGGTCGGCCGGGTTGATTTCAATCTCGTCGATTTCGGCTGCTTCCGGCAACACCGCCACGGTCGCGGCGGAGGTGTGGATGCGTCCCTGCGACTCGGTGTCCGGGACACGTTGCACGCGATGTGCGCCGGATTCAAATTTCAGTTTTGAATAGGCGCCCCGGCCGATGATGCGTGCAATGATTTCCCGGTAGCCGCCGTGTTCACCCGGGCTTTCGCTCAGGACCTCGACCTGCCATCTGTTCAGCTCCGCATAGCGGGAATACATGCGGAACAGGTCGCCGGCGAAGATGGCCGCCTCGTCACCGCCGGTGCCGGCACGGATTTCCAGGAAGATGTTGCTGTTGTCGTGCGGGTCTTTCGGCAGCAACAGCTTGTGCAGCTCGAGTTCGAGGGATGCGATGCGGTTGCGTGCCTGCTCGATTTCCTCCCCGGCCATGTCCTGCATGTCCGGGTCCGGGTCCCTGAGCATTTCCTCGGCGGAGTCCAGGTCGCTGTTCGCCTGTTGCCAGGCCGAGAACGTGTCGACCACCGGAGTGAGTTGTGCGTATTCCATCGACAGCTGGCGAAACCTGTCCTGGTTGGCAATGGTGTCGGCATCCGACAGCAGGGCGCCGACCTCGTGGTGGCGTTCCTCGATCGTTTCGAGTTTGCGGATAATGCTCGGCTGCATGGGCGTCAGTCGCCGGTTTTGCCGTGATTCAGCCTGAACAGGGTGCGGATGGCCTCCAGCAGACTGGTCTCGCCCTCGGCGACCGCGGTGCGCATGTTGACGCAGGGATCATGTGTCAGCTTGCGGACCAGGTTGCGTGCCAGCTGCTCGACGACATCGTCCGGTGGTGCTCCGCCGGTGAGTGCCCGGCGTGCCCGGCCCAGCTCGGCCTCGCCGAGGGCCTCCGCGTGTTCGCGATAGGCGCGCAGGGTCGGTATGGCATCCAGTGACCGGGTCCACGCCATGAAACGCCCGGCCTGCGCCTCGATAATCTCTTCTGCCTGGTCGGCGGCTTCCTGTCGCGAGCGCAAGTTGTCATCGATCACCTGTTTCAGGTCATCGACGGTATAGAGATAGACGTCATCGAGTTCCGCCACGGCGGGATCGATATCCGGCGGAACCGCAATGTCGATCATCAGCACCGGGCGGTGCTTGCGCTTGCGCAGGGCAGCCTTCACGGTCGCCTTGTCGAGCAGTGCCACGCTGCTGCCGGTCGAGGCGATCACAATATCCGCCTCGGCGAGATGCACGCCAATCTCGTCCAGCCCGATGCCGTATCCGTCGAACTGTGCGGCGAGATCGTGGGCACGGGCGACCGTCCGGTTGGCGATGATCAGCTGGCCGACATCGCGTTCATGCAGGTGCCGGGCGGTCAGTTCGATGGTTTCGCCGGCACCGATCAGCAGCGCTGTCTGGCTGGCGAGGTCGCCGAAAATCTGTCTCGCGAGGCCGACGGCCGCGAAGGCAACGGAGACCGGGCTGGCACCGATGGCGGTGTCGGTACGGACCTGTTTTGCAACCGAGAAGGTATGCTGAAAGAGGCGGTTGACCAGGGTATCGATACTGTTTGAATGGATTGCCTGCTGGTAGCAGTCCTTCATCTGGCCGAGAATCTGTGGTTCGCCGAGAATCATGGAATCCAGTCCGGCGGCGACCCGGAACACGTGTCGCACGGCGAGTTCATCCTGGTAGGCGTACAGGTGCGGGCGCAGATCATCCGGTGGCAGCCGGTGAAAATCGCCGAGCCACGCCGCGAGGCTGTCGATGGCGGTGTCCTCGCGCGCGCAGTACAGTTCCGTCCGGTTGCAGGTCGAGAGGATGGCGGCCTCGTGGATGCCGTCCAGCTGGCGCAGCTCGGCCAGCGCCTGCTCGACCTTGTCGGGCGGGAACGCCACCTGGCCGCGGATCTCGACGGGTGCGCTGCGGTGATTGATGCCGAGGACGGTCAAATACATATCAGAATCGGAAGATTTCCGGAGTAAACGTAAAATTCTGCATAACGCCGTGAGTTTACACAAGTTGGATGCATCCCGTTGTCGGGATCTTCACAACCTTGCGCCGTGATTGCTGTCAATCACATTATCCCGGGATTTGTTACCCATCCACCTGACAGGGTTTTCGCGAGGCTGATAGAATGTCTTCGATGAGAGTCATGAATACACCCCCGCAGGGGTCGCTGGTGCGCATTATCCAGGCACTGATGGTGGCCATTTTGCTGGTCTCCTGTGCCGCTAGCGGCCCTGTTGCGACCGCGGTTCCGGACCAGCAACCGGCAGCCAGCTCGTCGGCACCTCCACCGGCGGCCAGCACGCCGGCACCCCCGCCGGCGGCCGGCGGGAGCGCGCCGGAATCGTCCGGGCAGCGGCTTTCCGGGGACATGATGTTTGACATCCTGCTCGGCGAGATTGCCGGCCAGCGTGGCGAAATGGACGTCTCCGTCTCACGCTACCTGCAGGCCGCGGTCAACGCGCAGGACCCGCGGGTGGCCGAACGGGCCGTCCAGATCGCATCGTTTGCCAAGCAGTATGATCTTGCGCTCACGGCGGCCAAGCGCTGGGTTGCACTGGACGGCGACAATATGGAAGCCCGCAAGTCGCTGACGGCACTGGCGCTCCAGCAGGGTGACCTGGACGAGGTGGTCGCCCAGATGGATTACATGCTGCGCAACTCGACCGACCCGGGAGAAAGTTTCCGCATGGTGACGCTGGTGCTTGCGCGGCATGAAAACAAGGAGGCCGCAGTCAATGCCACGCAGCAGCTGGTCGACCGCTATCCGGACAGCCACGATGCCTGGATGGCAATGAGCCGACTGGCTGTGGTGGCCGATCAGCTCGACCGCGCAATGGATGCGGTAAACCATGCACTTGAGCTGCAGCCCGGCGACCCTTCCGCCATTATCCTCAAGGCCCAGATAATGGTACGGCAGCAACGCAATGCCGATGCAACCGCCCTGCTGGGCGAAGCGGTCAGCAGTCAGCCGAAGAATACCGATCTGCTGTTCGCGCATGCCCGCATGCTGCTGAATGGCGAAGACCTCGACGGTGCCAGAAAGCAGTTTCTCAAGGTTTACAAGCTCGACCCCAAACACGCGGATGCGCTGTATTCACTGGCATTGCTGGAACTGGAGACCGGCGACTTCAAGTCCGGCGAGAAGCACCTCAGGCAGTTGCTGGAGCTCAAGCAGCATGTGCAGAATGCCCTTTACTACCTGGGTTACGCGACGCTCGAGCAGGGCAAGCAACAGGAGGCCCTGGACTGGTACCTCAAGGTCGAGTCCGGCGATTACTGGAGCCAGGCACAGCTGCGCGCCGCCGGGATCATGGTCGAGCAGGATGACATCGGCGGCATGCAGGAACATATGCGTAGCTTGCGTCAGAAAAACACGCAGATGGCCGTGCAACTGTACATTATCGAAGGTCAGGTGCTGACGGATGCGGGCCTGCACCAGCAGGCCTTTGACCTGTACACGCAGGCGCTGGAACAAAGCCCGAAGGACCTCGACCTGCTGTACTCCTACTCACTGGCCGCGGAAAAGCTTAACCGGCTGGATGTCACGGAAACCAGTATGCGCCGTATCCTGGCAATGGACCCGGACAATGTCCGCGCCCTGAACGCCCTCGGCTATACACTGGCCGATCGTACCGACCGCTACCAGGAGGCCTTGCAGTTTATCAGCAAGGCCTATGCCAAGGAGCCGGATGATCCGGCGATAGTCGACAGTATGGGCTGGGTGCATTTTCGCCTGGGCGATCTAGACAAGGCGCGTGAATACCTGCAGCAGGCCTGGGATATGTCGAATGACAGCGAAATCGGCGCACACTTCGGCGAGGTGCTGTGGATGCGGGGTGAGCGTGATGCGGCCCGCAAGGTGTGGGAGGCCTCGCGCAAGGCGAAGCCGGATAACCCGGTCCTGCTGGAAGTCATTAACCGTCTGAACCCGTGAAACTGTTCAGGACCCTGATGCCGGTGCTGCTGCTGGCTGGCTGCGCCACCACGCCCGTTCCGGTAAAAGTCACATCGATCCAGGAATTTCCCCCGGTCACCGAACTTCCCGCGCACTGGCAACTAAGCGGACGCCTGTCGCTGACACAGGGGGAGACGGGCTGGCATGGCGGTGTGGACTGGACACAGGAGGCCGATACGTTCCGGCTGCGTGTTTCCGGGCCGCTGGGGCAGGGCGGCTTCCTGCTGTCCGGCAATGAGCGGGGCGTGCGGTTGCTGGATGCTGCCCAGCAAACGTACGTGGCGCCGGACGCGGACACCCTGTTGACGGATGTTACCGGCTGGATACTGCCGGTGACCGGCATGCGTTACTGGGTACGCGGTATTCCCGACCCGGCAGCGCAGTTCGAGGCGGATGTCGATGCCGAGGGTCGGCTCGAACAGTTATCCCAGTCCGGCTGGATCATCCGCTACACACGCTATCACACGACCGGCGATGGACGCTGGCCGGCGCGGCTGGCGCTGGTGCGGGATGATGTATCCGTGCGCATGGTCATCGACCAGTGGCAATTCGGGCAGCCATCCGCACCGGTTCCATGAGCCGTATCACCGTCCCGCCGGGGGCCAGCGGACCCTGGCCTGCACCTGCCAAGCTCAACCTGTTTCTGCATATCACCGGGCGGCGCCCGGACAGCTACCATACGTTACAGACCCTGTTCCAGTTTCTCGGTGTTGCCGACTGGCTCTATTTCGAGCCCGATGCGTCCGGCGAAATCAGGCGCGCCGGCGGCGCAGCGGGGATTGCGGCAGAGAACGACCTGACGGTGCGCGCGGCACACCTGCTCAGGGCGCGGACTGGCTGCCGCGACGGGGTCACGATCTACCTCGAGAAGCGCCTGCCCGTCGGGGCGGGGCTGGGTGGCGGCAGCTCGGATGCGGCCACAACCTTGCTGCTGTTGAATCGTCTCTGGCAGCTTGATATGAATATCAACGAGTTAGCAGAGGCGGGACTGGCGCTGGGTGCGGATGTGCCGGTGTTTGTGCACGGCCGGGCGGCCATTGGGGAAGGTATCGGCGAAATACTCACCCCGGTCGAACCGCCCGAGCCCTGGTTCCTGGTGGTAAATCCGTCTGTAAGCGTATCAACTGCCGATATTTTTTCTGACGTGGAATTGACACGGGACACGCCGCGGATGACAATACCCGACCTTCTTTCGGACAGTGGCCGGAATGATTGCCAGCCGGTGGTTTGCAACCGGTATCCGGAAGTGGCGGCGGCTCTCAACTGGTTGAATGAACATGCTCCTGCCCGCATGACGG
>CAMYKJ010000006.1 GCA_947258945.1 uncultured Ectothiorhodospiraceae bacterium | reverse complement strand
CGGTTTTGGCCCGTCGTCGAAGACATGGCCGAGGTGCGACTGTGCGATCCTGCTTTTCAATTCCGTGCGTTTCATGAAGAAACGGGTGTCGGTGTGTTCGTTGATGGCGTTCGACTGGATGGGTCGCGTAAAACTTGGCCAGCCCGTCCCGGACTTGAATTTGTCGGTGGAGCTGAACAGTGGTTCACCGGAGACAATATCGACATAGATCCCGGGTTCCTTGTTGCCCCAGTACTCGTTGTCGAAGGCGCGTTCGGTGGCCTCATGCTGGGTCACATCATACTGCAGCGGTGTCAGGCGTTTACGGAGTTCGTCATCGGACGGTTTTTGATAGCGGCTGTCAGTGACCACGGGTGTGTCGCTGGCCGGGTCCGGCCCGGCGGATACGACTGCGTTGTGCAGCATTATCGTGGCAGTTGTCGTCAGTGCAGCCATTGCCAGCAGGCGGGTACGTGTCATGGTCATTCTCGCGGTCATGGGATTACCCGGTCAGACCGCACAATCGTTGCGGAGTTCGGTGCCTGACCGTCAGTCGGCGCTTGCGGGGGACTCAAACGGGTAGGGCAGTGACAGCAGGCCGAACGGGGCGCCGGTGGCTGAATCGAGGTGCAGCCCGCCGGTTTCTGCAGCACTGATCTGCAGCACTGCCAGGGCCAGCTGCCCGCCGTCCGGGTGTGCCTGCGAATCCACGATCCGGCCGGCCGCCTGTTCAGGGTCTGCGGCAGCGAACAACTCGTCACCGGGGGCGGCGGGCTCGCCCCCCTCGATGTGACCCAGGTACATGCGGCGTTTGAGTGTGCCCAGGTACTGCATGCGGGCAACGATTTCCTGGCCCGGATAACAGCCTTTCTGGAAGTTGACGCCGTTGATCAGTTGCAGGTTGGTCATCTGCGGCACAAATAATTCGGACGTGGCGGCAAAGATATTCGGGATGCCGGCCTGGATATCGAGCAGGCGCCAGACCGGCTCCCCCACCGGGGCCGCGTGGACATTGACGGCGTTCCAGATCGACTTTGCCGATTCCAGCGACGTCAGGTACAGCTCGAAGCGCGGTATGCTGCCCGGTACACGAATCACCGTGCTGTCAGCGGAACGGGTCACGGCATCGATTGCGTCCGGTACTTCAAGCCCGGCCCCTGTCAGGTGCGCGGGTGCCTGCTCGCCGGAGATGCCGATACGCAGGAAATTCTCGGTGGCATCCTCGAGCGTGACGTCGGCACGCAATACGTACATGCGCAGGCGCTGCAGCACGGCATCCAGCGAATCCAGTGGCAGCCGCAGGTAGTAGGTGTCACCGCTGTGGAAAAGTCGCATCAGGCCCAGGATGCGGCCCTTGGGTGTGCAAAAGGCACTTAACTGGCTCGCCCCCTCATCCACGCTGCCGAATCAGCACCGTGCACAGCGATAACGCCCATGAACCCGAGGTTGGCGAAAACCGTGCCACCCAGTGCGGCCCGTGCCTCGCGCGCCGGGTTGCCGAAATCGCGGACGCTGTCGCCGTCCATCTCGGCGCCTGCATCCACGAGGAAGTTTTTCCAGTCCAGTTTCATGGTGATTATGTCAGCTGATACGGAGATGAATTCTAGAGCAAGTGCGGGAACCTGTCAGCCGTGTTCCGGCCGCATATTTCGGCTGGTGTTTGGTTCCGGCCGATGGTATAAAGCCGTCAGTTGCAAATACCCTCTATGAGCGAACAGCGATCTGCGCCAGTTTACCTGAATCTCTTCCGGATACGCCTTCCGGTTGGTGCAGTGACCTCGATCGCACACCGTATCTCCGGTGTCCTGCTGTTTCTGTCATTTCCGTTGCTGGTCTACCTGCTGGACCTGTCCCTGCGCGGTCCTGACGGCTTTGCCGCCGCCGTTGACTGGTTGAGCAACGACATCGTCCGGCTGGGATCGGTGATCATCGCCTGGTCGTTGTTTCATCATCTGATCGGCGGGATTCGTTTTCTGCTGCTCGATCTCGAACTGGGCATCACGCGCCCGCGTGCGCGCGCCACTGCCTGGCTGGTCAATATTGCCGCTGTTGCCGCTGCGTTGCTTTATTTGTGGTGGGTGCTGTGAGCGGGTCAACGGACGGTTTGCGTGCCTGGCTGCTGCAGCGCATCAGCGCGGTGTACCTGGCCGGCTTTGTCATCTACCTGCTGCTGCATTTCTACCTGCATCCGCAGCCGGATTACCCGGCGTGGCGCGCGTGGGTTGCGCAACCACTGGTCGCGATCGCCTTCGCCGGCTTCATCCTCGCGCTGCTGGTGCACGGCTGGGTAGGACTGCGGGACGTGGTGCTCGATTATGTCCATCACCTCGGCCTGCGCATGCTGACACTGACACTGATTGCGTTCCTGCTGATCGGTTGCGGTTTCTGGGCGGTGCGCGTGTTGATACTGGTCAGCCTGTGACGATGGATATCCCGCGCCGCAGATTCGACACCCTGATTATCGGCGCCGGTGGTGGCGGTCTGCGCGCGGCACTGCAGCTGTCCCGGGCCGACGCGCATGTCGCCGTCGTCTCCAAGGTGTTCCCGACGCGGTCACACACGGTGGCGGCCCAGGGGGGCGTCAATGCGGCGCTGGCCAACGTACGTCCGGACGACTGGCACTGGCACATGTTCGATACCGTCAAGGGCAGTGACTACCTGGGTGACCAGGATGCCATCGAATATATGTGCAGGGCCGCCCCCAGGGCCGTGTACGAACTTGAACATTTCGGTGTACCGTTTTCACGGCAGGATGATGGCCGCATCTACCAGCGCCAGTTCGGCGGGCAGAGCATGCATTTCGGCGGGGAGCAGGCGGCGCGTACCTGCGCCGCGGCCGACCGTACCGGCCACGCCATCCTGCACTCGCTTTACCAGCAGAATATCCGGGCGCGCACCCACTTCTTCGACGAGTATTTCGCCATTGACCTGCTGCACGCAACCGATGGCCAGGTGCTCGGTGCGCTGGTGCTCGACATCGCCACCGGTGAGCTGCTGATCATCGAGTCCAAGACCACCCTGCTGGCGACCGGCGGCGCGGGACAGATTTTCCGCACCAATACCAATGCGCTGATCAATACCGGAGATGGCATGGCCATGGCGCTGCGTGCCGGCGTGCCGCTGCAGGATATGGAATTTGTGCAGTTTCATCCGACCGGTATCGCCGGCAAGGGTATGCTGCTCAGTGAAGGCGCGCGTGGCGAGGGCGGTTACCTGATCAACAGTGAGGGCGAGCGCTTCATGGAGCGTTATGCCCCCAATGCCAAAGACCTCGCCAGCCGTGATGTGGTCAGTCGCGCCATTGTCACCGAGATTCGCGAGGGGCGCGGCTGCGGACCCGGGCGGGACCATGTCCTGCTGCAGATGCACCACCTCGATGCCGAGCTGATCAAAAAACGGCTGCCGGCGATCCGTGACAGTGCACTGACGTTTGCCGGTGTGGATATGTGCGATGCGCCGGTACCGGTCTTCCCGACGGCGCATTACACTATGGGTGGTATTCCCACCAATCGCTTCGGGCAGGTGGTCGCGCCCATCGAGCAGGGGCCCGAGGAGGCGATACCGGGCCTGTATGCGGCCGGGGAATGTGCCTGTGTCTCGGTACATGGCGGTAACCGGCTGGGCGGCAATTCGCTGCTCGACATCATTGTCTTCGGCCGCGCGGCCGGCAACCAGATCATCGAGTTCCTGGGCGAGAACAAGTATCACCAGCCGTTGCACGACCAGGCGCTCGAGCCGGTGTTGCAGCGCCTGGCGCGCTGGGAGCAGCAGGGTGAGGGCGAATCCGTCGATGCAATGCGCATGGAACTGACCCGTACCATGGAGGAACACTGTGGCGTTTTCCGTACCGAGGAGTTATTAAAGGAAGGCGTGGACAAGGTCCTGTCGCTGGAGCAACGCATGAAGGATGTACGGCTGCGTGATCAAAGCCGGGTGTTCAACACGGCGCGCATCGAGGCGCTGGAGCTGGAAAACCTCATGGATGTCGCGGTGGCGACCATCATGTCCGCCTGGAAGCGCCGGGAAAGCCGGGGTGCACACTCACGCATCGACTTCCCGGAACGGGATGACGTCAACTGGCTGCGTCACAGCCTGTACCACCGGCATGACCGTACCATCGACTACAAACCAGTGAGGACCAAACCGCTGACGGTGGATTCCTTTCCGCCCAAGCCCCGCACCTACTGAGCAGGTGACAGTCGCCCATGAAATTCACCATCTATCGTTTTAATCCGGAGACCGACCCGTCACCCCGCATCCAGGAGTTTTTTCTGGACGATGACGTTCTCGACCGGGAGATGATGCTGCTGGATGCCCTGTTGCTGCTCAAGGCGCAGGACGAGACCCTCACCTTCCGGCGTTCCTGCGGTGAGGGCGTGTGCGGTTCAGACGGCATGAACGTCAACGGCCGCAACCTGCTGGCCTGCATCACGCCGCTGTTCTCCCTGAAGACGCCGGTCGACATCCGGCCGATGCCGGGCCTGCCGGTGGTCCGTGACCTGATTATCGACATGCAGCAGTTTTACCGGCAGTACCGCGCGGTGGATCCGTATCTCGTCAACAAGGATCCGGAGCCGGAAGTCGAGCGCCTGCAGTCGCCGGCCGACCGCGAAAAACTGGATGGCCTGTACGAGTGTATCCTGTGTGGCTGCTGTTCCACCTCCTGCCCGTCGTTCTGGTGGAATCCGGACAAGTTCCTCGGCCCGGCCGCACTGCTGCAGTCATGGCGCTTCCTGGCCGACAGCCGCGACCAGGCCACGGACGAACGCCTTGCGAACCTCGCCGGCCCGTTCAAGCTGTTTCGCTGCCACACCATCATGAACTGCATGGAGGTGTGCCCGAAGGGGCTCAATCCGACCCGGGCAATCGGTCGTATCAAGGAACTGATGGTCAAGCGCTCGATATGAACGCACCGTATGGAACGGATCACGCCACGATCAATCGCATTGCCTGGCAGTGCCGCCGCGGCATGCGTGAGCTCGATGAATTGCTGGGTCAATTCCTGGTACTGCGCTATACGGACCTCGATGCCTGCGACCGGTCGACCTTCAACACCCTGCTGGAATATCCCGATGCAGTACTGCTCGAACTGCTGATGGGACGGATGGCGCCCGCCGACAGCGACATTGCACGACTTGTACGTGCCATACGCGACACCGCTACGCATTGACTTGCAGACCTCGCGCCTGGCGGCGCTGTGGCTGCTGCCGCTGCATGCTGCCGGTGTGGCGGTCCTGCCGTTCACGTCACTGCCGTTCTGGGGTCTGGTCGCGTGTCTGCTGGCGTGTGCGGGCAGTCTGGTATGGTACTGGTCGCGGCATGTCAGTCGCCGCCAGGCACCGCTCAGGACCTTTATCTGGAAGCAGGGCCGTGATTGCGAGGTCGTGGACGATGACGGTGCGGCGGTAGCGGGTACACTTGCACCGCGGGCGTTCGTCATGCCGTGGCTGGTGATTCTTTATTATCGGCAGGGCGCACGGCATCACAGTCTGTTCATCCTGCCGGACATGCTGCCTGCCGGGACCTTCCGGCGTCTGCGCGTGCGCCTGAAGACGGAACTCGGTCAGGCGCAGCCAGCGGACCGTTCATGCCGCCGGACCGCGTAAGGTCGTTGCACGGCAGGGTGATTGTCATTCACCGGTGGTTCGCGCTGCTTGTCGTGCTGGCGCTGACTGCCTGTGCGCAACCGGCGGACGATGTCATCCGCTTCGGACTTGCCGGCGCACCCGCCAACCTCGATCCCCGCTATGCCACCGATGCCACCTCGGCACGTATCAACCGCCTGCTCTACCAGCGTCTGGTCGACTTCGACGAACAGGTACGCCCGGCACCGTCACTGGCGACCTGGGAGCGGATCACCCCGCGACACTACCGCTTTGTCCTGCAGCGACCGCGTCCCGATTTCCATGACGGCAGCCCCGTGACGGCATACGATGTCGCGGCAACCTACCGTTCGATCCTCGAGCCGGGTGGTTCTTCACCGCATGCCGGTACGCTCAAGCTGATCAGGCGAATCGAGGTGCTGGATGAGGATACCCTGGACTTCTTCCTGGACCGCGCGGATCCGCTGTTTCCGGGTTATGCCGTGATCGGTATCCTGCCGGCCGCGGGTATCGAGGGAAACAGCCCCTTTCACGCGGCACCGCTTGGCAGCGGTCCCTTTCGCATTGACGGGTGGCCGGAGCCGGGCCGCCTGCGACTGATACGCAGGGCGGACGGCCGGGTGTTCGAATTCCTGCGCATCGGCGACCCGACCGTGCGCGTGCTGAAACTGTTGCGTGGCGAGATCGACCTGTTGCAAAACGACTTGCCGGCCGAGCTGCTGGATTACCTGGACAAGCGGCCTGGTATCACGGTGCAGTCCGGAACCGGCAGCAATTTTGCCTACCTCGGTTTCAACCTGCAGGACCCGGATACGGGCAATCTCCCGGTGCGGCAGGCCATTGCGCATGCCATCGACCGGGCGGCCATTATCGAGCATGTCCTGGGCGGTGCTGCACGTTCGGCCTCCGCACTGTTGCCGCCGGAACACTGGGCGGGTAACCCGGCACTCACGCCGGTGGAACACGATCCCGGCAGGTCACGGCAACTGCTGCGCGAGGCGGGGTTTGACCCGAATAATCCGCTCAGGCTCGACTACAAGACCTCGACCGATCCGGTGCGGGTGCGCATTGCGACCATCCTGCAGCAGCAACTGGCCGAGGTCGGCATCCACATGACCCTGCGCAGTTATGACTGGGGCACGTTTTTCGGTGATATCAAGGCCGGCCGCTTTCAGATGTACAGCCTGATGTGGGTTGGCATCAAGACGCCGGATATCTTCCGCTATGCCTTTCACAGCGAATCCCTGCCGCCGGGCGGCGCCAATCGTGGCCGCTTCGATGACCGCCCGACCGACCGTCTGATTACACAGGCAGAGCAGGGCGCCACGCTCGATAGCCAGGCAGCATCCTGGCGCAGACTGCAGGCGCGGTTGTCGGCGCAGCTGCCCTATGTACCCCTGTGGTACGAGGATCACGTCGTTGCCGTGCGGGACGGCATCAGCGGTTACCGCCTGTCGCCCGACGGCAATTACGACGGGCTGATCGACACACAAAAACATGAACCGTAGGAGCGCAGGTATGCGCGAAGGTCAATAGCATAATTATTCGCGGACAGCGTCCGCTCCTACACCTGCTAATTAGTCGGGCATGGTTTCAAGCTGACGTTATAATCGCCACATGCAGTCAGATGACCTCCTGATCAAAATCAGTATCGACGAGCAACGCCTGCAATTGCTGGCCGGTGATGAAATCGTCATGGATACCCGTGTTGCCACGGCGGCCAACGGGCCGGGCGAGATCATGCACAGTGAGTGCACGCCGCGCGGCTGGCACCGGGTGCGTGCACGCATCGGTGCCGGCTGTCCGCCCGGCATGGTGTTCGTGGGACGGCGTCCGACCGGAGAGATCTACTCGCCCGCACTGAAGGCCGCAGAACCGCAGCGCGACTGGATGCTCACCCGGATACTCTGGCTGTGCGGGCTGGAGGCCGGCATAAACCGCTTCGGCAATGTCGATTCCATGCGCCGTTACATTTACATTCACGGCTGTCCCGACGAGGATGCGATGGGGGTGCCCTCGTCCCACGGTTGCGTGAAGATGCGCAATGATGAAGTGATCGAGTTATTCGACCGGGTCCCGGTTGGCACCCGTGTATTGATCCAGCAGGCGCCGCTGGATTCGCAGCCGGGCTAGCGTAATCCCGACCTCGGCTAGAAGCCGTACAGACGCGGCAACAGCCAGCTCAGTGTCAGCCACATGATGGCCGTCAGTGGCAGGCCGACACGTACGAAATCACCGAATTTATAACCACCGGCATTCATTACCAGCAGGTTGGTCTTGTAGGCCATGGGTGTTGCGTAGCTCATGTTGGCACCGAACAGCACGGCCAGCACAAAGGCCTCGGCCGGCAGGCCGAGGCCGTTGGCAATCGAAATCGCGACCGGGGTACCGATGACGGCCGCGGCATTGTTCGAGATGATGTTGGTCAGCAGCGCCATCAGCAGTATCAGCCCGCCGAGGACAAGCGCTGGCGAGAGGCCGCTGGTCAGCGCCAGATAGAGATCGGCAAGGTACTCCGTCGCGCCGGTGCGGGTGAGCGCGAGGCCCAGTGCCAGGCTGACGACGACAATCATGATGACCGAGGTGCTGAGGGAATTGCCGATATCGCGCCAGGCCAGTCCGCCGGTCAGCAGCATCAGCAGGGCCCCGGCAACGGCGCTGACGGCAATGGGCAGCAGGCCGGTGGCAGCGCTGGCAATGACCAGGGCCATGATCAGCAGGGCGATGGGGGCCTTGTCGGTGAACGGCAGGTCCGCGGTGGCATCCAGGACCAGCAGGTCGCCCTCGCGCTTGATGCCGGCCAGCTGTTCGCGTGCCCCCTGCACCAGCAGGATGTCACCGACACGCAGACGGATGTCACCGATATTCTCCCGCAATGTGCGCACCGTCGTGCCGGCCTTGTGCAGCGCCAGCGTCGCAAGCTGGTAACGGTCTGTAAAGCGGCTCCTGTTCAGGGTCTGGTTGACCAGTGGCGAACCCTGTACCACGACGATCTCGGCGAGTTGCTGGTCCTTTGCCTCCAGCGGATGTTCCTCGTCCACGGCCACTTCACCGGAGTACAGGGCGGCACCGAGTACCTGTTCGAATTCCTTGAGTTGTACCGGCGTGTCCTCGACATACAACACGTCGCCGGCCTGTATGACGATGTCGGGCAACGGCAGCAGCATACCGGCACCTCGCTGGATGCGCTGCACCCGCATGGCATCACCGGTTTTTTTCCGCAATTCGACCAGCGGGCGGCCCACGGCAAAGCTGCCGTCGGGAATGTTGAGCTGGGCGGTGAAAATGCGCGGCGAGGTGTCCGTCATGGCCGCCTCGCGTTCGGGCAGGATGCGTGGTGCAATCAGCCAGAGATAGAGGATGCCCAGACTGCCGGCGATCACGGCCGGGAGATAGAAGTCGAACATGTCGAACCGTCGCAGGCCGAGGTCGGCCGCGACCCCCACCACCAGCAGGTTGGTCGAGGTGCCGATGGTGGTGGCCATGCCGCCGATCAGGGTGGACAGGCCCATCGGCATGAGGATGGCGGATGCGCTGGTACCGGCGCGCAGCGAGACGCTGACCAGGATCGGCAGGAGCAGCACCACGATGGGCGTGTTGTTGACGAAGGCGCTCAGCAGGCCGGCCAGCAGCAGCGTCACCAGCAACGACAACCGGGGGCTATATGACCACATGCGTGCCAGCACCCGTCCGACCGGTTCCAGTGCGCCGGTGCGTACCAGGCCATGCCCGACGATCATCAGGCCGCAGACGGCGATCAGGGCCTCGTGACCGAATCCGCTAAAGAAGTCGACGGCATGCACTATCCGTGAGCCGTCCTGGTAGGGGAACCATTCAAATCCGACGGTCAGCAGCACGAGTACCGCGAGACTGGAGGTTTCGAGCGGGATGCTCTCGCGCGTGAACAGGAACAGGGCAACCGCCGTCAGGGCGAGTACCGCCAGTGCATGGGGATCGGGCAGGGGGGGCATAGGGCGCTATTCTGGCATAGTCATGGACAAGGGTTATCTGCTGTGTGGCCGTTCTGTTGTACTTGTGTCCAATGCCCCCTGGCCCGCCGGGACTGGACCTCTAGGGTGTCGCTGTCCCCGGGCCGCAGGCTGGCCTGTTGCCCGTTGGTCTGATCACATGAGGCTGGTGCGGCTGCCTGCATAAAACGGGCAGCCATTGTGCATGCCCCGATTCGGCCGTGTCGACGGCCAATCCGGAGCTCATTTTACCGATCGTTCCGGCCAGCGCCACCTGCCCGTTCACAGGAACTCTGTTTAGCCGTTAAAGTCTGATATGCGTGCGGCCGTTAAAGTCGTTACACCGGTTTTCCAGACGCAGCGGGGTACGGCTATGGACATGGCGAACAACCCTATCAACGGACGTGTATCACGCTCGCTTGCGGCCTGCTGCGGTCTCCTCATCTCGATTCTGTCATATTCGCTGCCGGCTGACACGCGCTTGCCGGCCGATTCGTTTATGCTTGGCTGGAATGCCTTTGAATCAGGTCATTACCAGACTGCTCTGGATTACTGGCTGCCGCTGGCCGAACAGGGCGACCCGAACGCACAGCTGAATATCGGCCTGATGTACGATACCGGTCGGGGCCTGGATAACGACCCCGGCCAGGCGGTGTACTGGTACCGGCAATCCGCGGAAAACGGTCTCGCGGCTGCCCAGTTCAACCTGGGGCTGATGTATCGCGACGGTCAGGGTGTCGAACAGAACGCACATCTGGCGAACAGCTGGCTGGAACGGGCCGCTGCACAGGGCCTGCAGGCAGCACGCGCCTTGCTCGAAACCGGGCTGCACATCCCGGCATCCATCGAGTCCACGGAATCCGGGCGACATGATCTCCTGAATGACCTGGACGGTGCATCGACCGGTACCGGCTGGGCCGTTGCCGGTGGCTATGTCGTCACCAGTGAACACGTGGTGACAGACGTGCCCGAGGTCGAGCTGTACGATACTGCCGGTAAACGCTACCTTGCACAGGTCGTCCTGCGTGATGTGCAAAACGATATTGCGCTGCTGCGCCTCGAAGGGACACAACCGTTACCGAAGGTCCTGCCGCTTGCCCGCGGAGATGCGCGTGCCGGCAGCGACGTCTTCACAATGGGCTTCCCGCGTGTCGATATCCTTGGCCGTACGCCCAAACTGTCTACGGGCATCATCAGCGCCGTCAACGGTTATCGTGATGATCCGGCCACTTACCAGACATCGGTGCAGATACAACCCGGCAACAGCGGCGGACCGCTGCTCAACATGAACGGGGAAGTGGTCGGCATCATGGCCGCCATGCTGGGTGATCAGTCCGGTAGCTCACAGCCGCAGCCCGGCCTGAGTTATGCCGTCAAGGCGGAAAAGATCCACGCCGCGTTGCAGTCGCTGCCGCGCGCCAAGGCCCCGTCACACCCGCTACCGCACACCCCGGCCGGCCTGGCCGATCTGGCGGAACGCGTCCAGGGCGCCGTACTTCTGGTCGTGGCCGCGCAGTAATCCATCCCGCGCTATCCCGCTTTCATAGACGGACAAGATTGTTTACAACGCGGCAAATGCCGCCGAATGACTACGGTTTGACGCGCCCTGTCCCGCCTGTGGACAGTTAAATAACTTTATAATTCAAACACTTGACGTATTGAGTGTGCCGGTTCCGGCACTCCGACCGTCGTCACAAGACAACATCTCCCGGGCCCAGTCGCCGACGAACGGCTGGAAATAATCGCGATTGGTTTAGACTCGACGTGTTTCTGTCAGTATAGTCGGCCCGTGTTCGGATCCTGATCGATACAGGGACAGTCAGTCAGTCCGCTTAATTACCAGTCACAATGAACAACCGGAGGTATCCATAGAATGGAAGTACGCAAACGAAAAAATGTGACGCGCATCGTAGCAGTAACGGTTGCGGCGGGGGCCTTGTGGAGCGGTGTCCATGCAGCAGGCGACGCTGATGTGTCTGATGCCGGCCTGCTGCCGGCCAATGCACGTCCGGGCGAGTGTTACGCCAAGGTGATGGTGCCGGCCAAGTACAAGACCGTCGACGAAAAGGTCCTCGTTGCAGAGGCAAGCGAGAAGATCGAGATCATTCCTGCCAAATATGAATGGACCGAAGTGCGTGTACCGGTCCAGCAGGAATCCGAGAAACTGGTCGTGGTACCGGCCAGCTACAAAACGGTCGAGGAGAAAATTGAAATTTCACCGGCACACACGGTCTGGCGACAGGGTCCCGGTGATGCGGCCAAGGTGGTCGGCGATCGCGATATGACCGTGGCACTGGCGCTGGGTCTGCCATCCAAGGCAGAGGCCGGACAGTGCTTCAACGAGTTTTACCGGCCGGCCCGCTTCGAAACCAAGGAAGAAAAACTGCTGAAGACGGCTGCCTCCGAAAAGATCGAGACGACCAATCCGGAATTTGAATGGGTTGAGGAAAAGGTGCTGGTCAAGGAGGCCTCTTTCAAGATGGTCGAGGTGCCGGCGGAATACGATATCGTGGAGGAGAAGGTGCTCGCATCACCGGCCTATACGACCTGGAAGAAGGGCCGGGGACTGAACGAGCAGGTTGATAATGCGACCGGCGAGATCATGTGTCTGGTCGAGGTGCCGGCAAGATCAAGCAGGTCGATATCCCGGCAGAGTACAAGACCGTCAAGGTCCAGAAGCTGGTCAAGCCTTCTGCAGAAAAACGCTCACCCATCGAGGCCGAGTACCAGACCGTCTCCCGTCGTATGAAGGTGTCCGATGCCATGGTCAGCTGGAACCCTGCCGGTACCGCCGGCGAGGGCAAGGCATCCGGCAGGACCTACTGTCTCTCGTCCGTGCCTGCCAAGTACAAGACCATCACCAAGCGGGTCATCGACCAGCCGGCCACGGTCAAGAAGGTTGCCGTGCCGGCCACCTACAAGAACATCCGCATGCACAAGCTGGTGTCGAAGGCCACTGAGAAACGTATCCCGGTACCGGCCAGGCACAAGATCGTGCCGAAGCACACGAAGGTCTCCGCCGCACGTCAGGACTGGCGTCCGGTGCTGTGCGAGACCAACACCACGCGTGACCTGGTGCTGCAGATCCAGAATGGCCTGAAAAAGGCCGGTTTCGATCCGGGTACGATTGATGGTGTGCTCGGACGCGACACCATGTCCGCTGCTGATGCCTATCAGCGTAAAAATAACCTGCCAACCGGCGGGTTGACCATTCAGACGATCGAGAAGCTCGGTATCAGGATCGGTGACGAGGTCAAGGGATAACCGTCAACCAACGGTTTTCCGCTCTCCAGGGCCCGGTGTTCGCACCGGGCCTTTTTTTATATATATAATGCCGCGCGATGCTGTCCTACTTCCTGCAGAGACTGTCCGGCGCATGCCTCGTGGTACTGGGGGTGGTCAGTATCGT
>CAMYKJ010000005.1 GCA_947258945.1 uncultured Ectothiorhodospiraceae bacterium | reverse complement strand
CTGATAGAGACGGATGAAGTTGCTGAGGAAGATCTCTTTCGTACCGCCCTGGATCAAGGTTGGCGGGAAGCCCTGCTTGAAGTCGCCGTACACAGGCGAAACATAGGGGTTCTTGTGATCTTCGGCATCAGCGTACGCCAGCGCCGAAGGCCCGAGAACGTGCTCATAGGTGTAGTAGGGCTCGGCATCGCGGAGCGTGACGTAGGTGTCACCGGTCTCGGAAATATCCGCCCAGGGCGACCACAGCACAAGCGCCGCGGGCATCTCCATACCGAGGTCGCGCATCTTGAGCGTGGCACCCGCCGCGAGGCCACCGCCTGCGGAGTCACCATAAAGGACGATGTCGTCGGCCGTGAAGCCCTGCCTGGCCAGCGCCTTGAAGACACTGATGACCTCGTCGGTCGTCTCCTGCCACCTGGAATGCGGCGCGAGGGTGTAGTCCACCGCAATGACGCGCAGACCGGTTTCGGCGGCGAAGAACATGGCCGACTCGATCACGGCCTTGGCCGAGTTCAGCACGTAGGCGCCACCGTGAGTGTAGACGGCGATCTTGTCTGTACTAGCGAGTTTTGAAGGCGTCACCTCGACCACCGGGATACCGGCGATTTTGCTTTCCTTGTAGGTCACGCCAAACGCTGCGGCCTTTTCGTCCGCCGCGGCTTCCTTCGCCTTGTCGTTGGCGGTCTGCACGGCTTTCCAGGCCTCGCGGTCATCCGGGGCAGGCATCGGCGTTTCGCGGCCTTGCCCCTTTTTGGAGAAGAACGCGCCCCATTCGGGTGAGATCGTCTCCGGGACGCTCGCCCACAAGGGTGTTGTGTCCTGCGCAGCCGGCGGGGCAGAGGTCTTGCCCGGGGTATCGCCAACTTCCTTCGCGTCTACGGCGCACGCTGCCAGGAGTCCGGCACACAACAGAAGCATTAATCGTTTCATTTTCATCTTACCTTTTGGCAGGAAGGCCTTGGCGAGGTACGGATTGCCTTTTTGGATCATTCCAGATCTTCAAGGGGACGATAAGGCGTTCTTTGGCAACCCTGGCAAACTTCTCACCATCGTCCAGTGAAAGCCTCTCTCCATGTTCCAGCCGTTCAGCAAATTCGCGCCTCGCCTCATCTCATCACTCCCCGCAAGTAGCACTGCGGGGAGTGATGAAAGGCTTACTTGGACACTTCGAACGTCGGGAACTGATAATCACCTGAGATCTCTGGCCCGGGCTTGTACATCCGCACGATGTAGTTCCAGCCCTCCGTGATCGGAAGGCAGTTAACCCGGCCGTCTTCGCAACCACCAGCGTGGACCGTGACCGTCCCGTCTTTGTTGCGCTCGGCGGTCACGTTGTTGACCGAATACATCTTGAGGTCGTTCTCCTGCATATAGCCGTCCTTGTTGTACATCGTAATCGAGACGAACCCACCGTCCTCAACTGGCACCTTGTTGGAGATCGCCATCGTGTGCGGCGTTTTACCGTCGTTCTTCTCTGGCGTCACATTGAGATAGATGGTTGCCTTCTTCGGGTTTCCGCCCCAGCCGAATGCGGTGCCGAGCAAGTGATCGATCGGATTGATTTTGCTCTTGTCGCCGAAGAACCCGGATGTATCGGCCTTCGTCGCGGCAAGCACATTGATCGCCTTGCGCAGCGTCTCGACTTGTTCAATATCCCAGTCAGGCACCTCGAATGTGCCGGGATCGTCCTGTGCAACGGTCACCGCATCCTGCAAGGCATTTGCGGTCTTGATGTCCGCGGGCTCGTTCGCGTTAACGAACGTTCTCAGAATGAGAACGACGTAGCGGGTCCCCATGAGATCCTGAGTGAGGGTGAACTCGCCCGGGGCGTATTCCATCGGGAGCATGGAGTGGTCCTGGTTGATAATCAGGGCCGACAGGTACCGTCCGTCACTGTCCGGAAGCGTGATCGTAACCGGATTGGTCAGATCGAATACCCCAATCGAGTAGAGCGTGTCGAGGTTCATCCGGATCACGTCCTGCTTGTCGATCGGCGTCGGCTGACGGATATGGAAGAACTTCCCAAACCCGCCCTGGTCCACATAAGCGGCCATTGTCCGGTCCGTTTCGGCCCTTACAAACGTATCGACGGTCACAGGCTCCGCAGCTTGCACAGAACCCGCCACTGCCAGCATAGTGGACACTGCAATTGAAAGCTTCTTAATTGATTCAAACATTTCTATGTTCCTCCTTTCTGATGTCTGGCAGGGAGCTGACCAGGGCTTGTAGGGGTCGTGGTATTTTCAATGTTGTCTTCATTTTCTCTCTCCTGATAAATCGGTTTCAGGTGTCTCATGACGTGTTCTCGTAGATCACCCGGAACTCATGTGCGGATCAGGTCCGAGGTCCTGTTCTCGAGTCTTTTGCCTATTCCTTGCCGGGCGGGTCGTCAATTTTCCTTACTTCCAGGATCGGCAGATGCAAGGCATACAGAGTCTCAAGTAGCCCCCGCAATGCGGACTGGTCGAGAAATGTCCCCTGCATGATTGTTCGAGATTCACCGTTTTCCTGGCTCGATGTCGTGATCTCCAGGGGACCAAGACGATTGCTCCACTCCTCGCTCACCGTACCCTGAACCACAATCTGGTAGTCAGCAGGGCCACCAAAGTCGAAAGCTGCAAGGTCTTTCGTTGACGTCATGGATTCTTCCTGGTCATTTTCCTGTTAATGAGAATAAAATCAGTAGGATACCCGCAATAGCTTCCTGGCGTCGGGCACTATCCAGCGTGCTTTGAATCGGTCGTGATCGATAACGTCTGTTTTTGTTCAAGCGTATGTATAGTGTTACTCGTGGTGCCACACTGCACATCCCGCGAAGTACGGTAAAAACACGGTAGAACACAAGGGGGATGGAGGATTGAAACGCGGGAGAGCGGTTAGTGAGTCAGCTCATTCTGCAGGGATGGCTTAAGGATGCTGCTTTTGATTGCCACCTCGACCGCCTTCCTTCTGTTATGAACACCGAGCTTGCGGTAGATCTGTTTGAGGTGGCTGTCGACCGTATGGTTGGAGATATTCAGGCGGGCCGCGATCTCCTTGTTCTGCATGCGCTGCGTGAGGAGACGGAGGATATCCAGCTCGCGGTTAGTCATCTCTGCGCGGTTTCGTCCTGCCACCATATGCTCTCCATCGAGTTTCGGTAGCGGGGGTTTGCCGGTCCCGACTTCGCCTGTGGTGAAAGAGTGAGAAGGCGAGCCGAAGTCGTTCACAAGGCGCTTGACCCTGGTGACGAATACATTTTCAGTGGAAAGCTTGTTGAGCAAATCAACCATGGGCATGCCGAGCTCGACGAACGGTAGGAGGAGATTGCCACCCCGGGCCATGGTCACAGCCCGCTCGAGGGTCCTGAGGGTCTCTTCCGTCTTACCCTGCCTTTCGTATGCCAGGGCCAGCAGGGTCAGAACCCTGATCAGTTGATAGCTGTTGTGTTGGGCCTCGCTCACCTCGGCACATTCCCGCAGCCCTGCTTCCGCTTTCACAAGGCCGTCAGTGGACCCGGCGGCCATCAATGTCTGGCATCGGGTAATCGACGGTATGTCGAGCCACCAGAGCCACGCCCCTTCAGGTGGCGGCTCGATTGCTTCGAGTCGGCGTCTCGCCGCCCCCGGCCGTCCCTGCAGGATGCTGAGACGCGCCTCCGCGGAGAGTGCCAGGTTCTCCATCGCAGGATCGCCGAGGGGAGCGACATACGCCTTGAGAGTTTGCAGCGTCGCCTGGGCATCATCCTCCTGCCCCAGGGCCTGATGGGCGAGCATCAGACCGGTCATCGAGTCAACCGCCGCACGCGCGTGATGCATGAACCGGTTCGCGACGGATTGCCCCAGATGCTCGACCGCCGCTTCCCACTCACAGCGCTGCAGGTGAATCTCCCCCTGCATATAGCTGGTCCATATCGGCACGTACGCCGGTGAGCCACGCTTGACGATCTCCCACATTCTTCGGTTCGCCACCTCGGCGCCGAGCAGGTCACCGGCCACCACGTGAATGAACACGCGGGTGATCGTCAGCCGGGCCTCTCGCATCATTTCGAGCGGCTCGGAATGCGCAAGTATGTTGTCCACGAAACGGAGGCCCTCGTCCTTCCGGCCCACCATCTGCTTCGCCTGCGCGAAGACCATTTCGGCATGGCTCCGGAAGTCCACGTGCGACACGGGAATCCGCTCGATACGGTCGTCCAGGTGTTGCAGGCTTTCGGCTCCATTCCCCATGAGCCAGGAGACGTACCCGCGACACACCGCGAGTTCGCTGCGTACCTGCTCGCTCCCGGATTTATCGCCGACCAGCGATTCGACTTCAGCCAGAAGCGGCTGCACGGCTTCGACATGGTAGTAGTAGCTCAAGGCAATCCAGGTACGAGCCATCAAAAGCTCTGCGTTCTGTTGCACGGCACCTGTCGACACGAGCGCAAGCCATCTGTCAAGGACGTACCACTGACTTTCATTGAGGGCGTCGTGTCGGTGCCGCGCGACCAGCTCCGCCGCACGCTCCACGTCCTCGGCCGCCAGAGCATGCTGGATAGCCTCGTCGATCAGGCCTTCACCTTCAAGCCACTGGCTGGCCCGCAGGTGCAGGGCCGAGACGTAATCCGGACCGTGGTCGCGCTGCAGCTCGTTCCTGAGTAGCTCCTGAAAGAGGTGGTGATACCGGAACCACTTGCCGCCGGCGTCGAGGGAGACCGTGAAAAGGTTGTTCATTTGCAGCTCCTGCAGGAAATCGGAAGCGGTAAATCCGGGGTCTTCGTTGATATCCTGCGAAGCATAAATCGTGTCAAGCAATTCCATGCAGAAGCGATCGAGAGTGGATGATGCCAGCAAGAAATCCCGAACCCCGGGTTTTTGCGAACCCAGCACCTCGCGCAGCAAGTAGTCTTGTATTTGCGGCAAGCCCCCTTGCAGTCCCTTGGAAAATGTATCGGGATCGTCAATGTGTCGCAGCGCCATCGCCACAAGCCTCAACCCGGCAGCCCATCCCTCCACATTGAGATCCAGCGTTTTGATCGCCGAATCGCTGATGGACAAATCCTGTTTTACGTTCAAAAACTCAGCTATCTCGTTCGCTGTAAAGCAGAGGTCTTGCAAGCGCACATCGTTGATGCTGTGCCTGGCTCGAAGGTTCGGCAAGTCCAGTGGCGGATCGTGGCGAGTAAGCATGATGAAATGAAACTTCCGCGGAGGATGTGCGAGCATTCGGCGCATCAGTTCCTGCACGGGGGAGAGAGCTTCGATTCTGTGATAGTCGTCAAGTACCATGGTACACGGCGTGTCCATGGCGTCGAGGTCATTCAGCAGATAGTTCGCCACAACGGGAACGGGTAAAAGAGACGCTGCTTCCAGAAGTTCCTGGGTAGCCTTGCAAGCATCGGGTAGCACGTCATCCAGGGCGGCAAGAAAATATTCGAGAAACGTCCGCAGGTCAGAGTCATCAGCATCCAGCGACAACCAGGCGGTGGGCCAGTCGAGTTGCTCGCACCATTGGGCAACCAGGACACTCTTGCCGTAACCGGCAGGGGCCGACACCAGGGTCAGAGGCATCTCGCGCGCCCTGTTCATCAACTTGATCAGGCGATCCCGGTTCACCAGGTCTGCGGTCAGTTGCGGCCGATGCAGCTTGGTCTGCAGGATCGGGTTGAATGAGAGCACTTCAGTCATCTGTTTGATTCATTGAAACGGAATCCTGATTTAATCGATCCAAAACCACTTTAATGGCCAAGCTTGTCCAAATAGTGTGCCATGTTTAAAGCTGCGATAAGGCATGGTAAAAGGCGATGCCTGGATGTCTTTCAACCTGCCCTCATCATACAATAGAAATTATCTCTTTGTTTATGCAGGAAAAGAAGAGCGCTCCCAACTGACATTTCTTTCCATTAGCCCTCCAGGACTTCAATCTGTTCCCCCCTTGCTTTCTAACGTGTTTTTACCGGATTTCGCGGGATGTGCGGTGTGGCGTCACGACCGATTCGAAGCACGCTGGATAGTGCCACGCGAGCAAGGTGCTGTGGGCAACATCGTAATCATTAATCAGATTGAGAGAACAAAAGAGGATTGCATATGAAACCTGCAAACTATGCCGTCTGTTCATTGAGCATCGCGCTGTCGATTGTTGCAGGATGCCTGGTCGTCCCCGGCGTGGCGGTGGCTGACCTGCGGGTCGACGACCGTGTCGAGTCGCGCGTCGACCGCCGCGAAGACCGGCGCGAGAATGTCGGCGACGGCGTCGAGGATCGCCAGGAGTTCAGGGAAGAGAGACGTGATTGTGTTGGTGAAGGTCCCGACTGTCGCTCGGATAACCGCCAGGACAAGCGCGAAGATCGCCGCGATCGGGCCGGCGATCGTGTGGAAGACCGCGGAGAGCGTCTGAATAAGCGTTTCTGAACCCAAAAAACCTGCGGGGCGGGGATACTTGCGAATACGAAGGTTCATGAACCTGGCGTGACTCTTACCGGCCTCCAACCCATTTACTCTGAAGAGGAAAGTGCTATGCAACAGACAACAATGAGTTACCTGACGTTAATGGTTTCGGCTATTGCGTTGTTCCTTGTCTCCTTTACGGCGACCGCCGATACGGCGGTCGAGATCGACCGTGATGTCGACAATGCCATCCAGAAGCTCTATGCGGACTCCTCTGCGGCAAAAGAGCTGTCCACGATCGCCAAGGCAATCCTTGTCTTTCCGAAGATCGTCAAGGGCGGTCTGATCGTCGGCGGCCAATACGGACAAGGTGCGCTGCGAGTAGGAGGCAAGACTTACGGTTACTACAGCACGACTGCAGCCTCTTACGGCCTCCAGGCCGGTGTGCAGACTTTTGGTTATGCCATGTTTCTCATGACCGATGACGCAGTGGAACATATGAAAAAGAGCGAGGGCTGGGAAGTGGGTGTGGGCCCGAGTGTTGTCGTGGTGGACGAAGGTGTTGCCCGTTCGTTGACGACGTCTACGGCCAAAGAGGGCATCTACGTGTTCTTCTTTGATCAGAAGGGGCTGATGGCGGGGCTCGGCATACAGGGTTCGAAGATCAACAGGATCGAGCCAGACAAATGAGTCGGAACCCAGTAAGATGTATAGTGCAGATTATTGAAGTACAGGTAAATTCGGAGCGACTCACGCCTGTCGAAGCCATCACAGAGTTGACAGTATTGTCGAGAATCGGATTCGACCAGTTAAGGAACATCTGATTAATTCAACTATAACGTCACTATGTTCCTCGCAATGACGACACATCAGGTTTGTTTAAATAAAGTGATTGTGGTGCAACCTGTGTTGTTATTCATATCAAAATATAACGTAAGTTAATGTCAGCGAAGGAGAGTGAAATGAAAAACCGTTTAATCAGCAGTCTGTTCATAAGCACAGCAGCCATATTCCTCAGCCAGTCTGTCATGGGCGGTGAATTTTCCGTTGATACAGGCAAGCGCCCCATTACGATTGGTATTGGCGCCTTGCACAAAGACAAACCCTACGAGGATTACGACAATAGCGAGAAAACCAGCGCGGTGCCTGTCGTGCTGTATGAAGGTGAGCACTTCTTCGCGCGTGGCAGCACCATCGGCTGGGATTTCATGGATTCAGATGCCATGGAACTGGCGGTTATTGGTGAGTTCCTGGGTGATGGCTACGATTCGGGTGACAGTGATTTTCTCAACGGCATGAGCGACCGTGACCCGTCATTTGGCCTTGGCGGACATTTCGTGTGGAAACCTGAGAATCTGGGCTTCAAACTGGCTGCCGTAACAGACGTGGCGGACAACAGTGACGGGACCCAGGTGCGCGGTGAGGTCTTCTATGCACACAGAACGGGTGACTGGATGTTTAAACCCTATGCCGGCATTATCTGGCAGGACGACGACTATAATGACTATTACTATGGAGTGCGGCCCTCGGAAACAATTCCGGCCATAGGGCGTACCGCTTACTCGGCAGATAGTGACATCAACTACCGTTTTGGTGCCGTCGCTGTTTACCAGAAAAAGACCTCGCCCTGGATGTACATTGGCGGACTCCGCTACGACCTGCTGGGTGATGAAATCGATGACAGCCCGATTGTTGATGATGACAGTGAGCTGACGGCCATACTGGGTGTGGCTTATACCTTCCGCAAATAGGTACCATCATGGAGATGGAACGGCGCCTGCGGGAACCCGGCGCTCGGCTACCGCCTGCCGAAGGGGTATGAGCAGATGAACGCTGCTGCTTGAACCGTATCTACTTTTTCCGGGGAACATCCAGGTGAACAGCAAGACCATGAGGCTCCTCTCTTTCATTTCTGCAGCCTGCTTCATGCTGGGCGCGCAGGTCGCGATCGCGGAGCCAATGAACCGGTTCAAGGTGGCGGACACCTCCAGCCCGCGAGACACGCTGCGCAGCTTTATTGAAGCTGCCAACGACTCTTACGACCTGATCCAGAAATCGGGGTATGTCGACAGGAACAACCCTGATGCTCACGTGCTCGTAAGCCGGATTCTCGACTGTATCAACGCGAGCGAGCTCCCGGCCTTTGCGCGTCGAGACCGCGCGGCCGACGCCGCGGCAGCCCTGAAGGAGATACTCGATCGCGTTGAGCTCCCTCCGTGGGATGAGATCCCCGATGCCAGCGAGATACAGGCGGCTGGAGGATACGAAGAGCTCTCGCGCTGGCGGATTCCTGACACCCGGATCACGATTCAACGGGCAGAAGAAGGCCCGCAAAAGCACGAGTATCTGTTCTCGACAGGGACCGTCCAGCGCGCGATCGAGTACTACAGGGATATTCGCGACAGGCCGTACCGGACGGGCGGGCCCAGGACATCTCCCGGTATCTACGACTGGTACGTCTCCGCACCCGGGCATGCCGTTCTCGGGGCGATTGTGGAACGGCTTCCACCTTCGATGCGCTTCGGCCGGACTCTGGGTCTCGCGAACTGGAAATGGCCGACCGTGCTGGTGCTGCTCGTCATCGCGATTGCCACGATGTGGGTACTCTACTCGCTGCAGCTTTCCGTCAGCAGGCGAGTGTCGCCGCAGAACCGCCTGAGGTACGGCCTGACACTGTTCTTCCCGATTGCTGCGATGCTCGTTCCCCTCGCGTTCATGGAGATCTCGGATCGCTACCTGACGGTACGAAACACGCCGCTCCACGTGATCAGTTTCGGCTCGCACCTCGTGGCGATCGTCGCGGCCATCGTGGTCGTATTCGCAGCCTCTACGAAAGTTGCAGAATCGATCATCGCGTCACCCGAGATCAAGACCTACGGACGCAATGCTCAGGTCATAAGGATCTCTTCCACGCTGGTGGGAATCCTGCTCGCGGTGGTTGTCTTCATATCCGGCGGACAGTATCTGGGAATCCCCATCGGGACGCTGCTGGCCAGTGCAGGTATCGGAGGCATCGCCCTCGCGCTCGGAGCGCAGGATACCTTGAAAAGTGTCTTCGCAACGGTCAACCTCATGACCGACCCACCCTTTCGCGTCGGAGAGAGGATCATCTTTGGCGGGTATGAGGGCATCGTCGAGGATATGGGCCTGCGTTCGACTGACATCCGCCTGCTGGACGGGCACCTCGTCACGATCCCGAATCAGAATATCTCCGGACAGAGTGTGGAGAATATCTCGCGTCGCAAGTTCATTCGAAAGAGTTCGGAGATCCACATTCCGCCCGATACGCCCTGCGAGAAGGTCGATATGGCGATCGCGATCATCCGCGAGAAGCTTGCAGGCCAGGAAATCGCCGATCCCGAGCTTCCCCCGCGCTGTTTCCTTCATGAGTTGGGTCCGCAGGGGTTTTCCATTCGCTTCATCTACTGGTACTCACCGCCGGACACGTGGGCCTTCCACGCGTTTGGCGAAAAGCTCAATCTCGAGATATTGCGGGCCTTCGAGGCAGAAGGCATCGAGTTGGTTCGCTGAGGTTCCGATGGATGTTCAACTCGCCGGCGAGATCAGGATTGTCGGAGTCCGCGTCGAGGCGACACGGGAATGAACGGAGGCGGCGGCACCGATTAAAGGGTGTCACGAATTCAGGGTGTCAGAGCACAATTTCGTCTTATATATAGGAATAAATGTGCTCTGACGCCCTTTAATCGTGACACCTTGAATTCGAGTGAACTATTATTCAGCCACATGGCTGCCAGGAATTAAACTTGAGCACTGCAGTGTCAAACCTGAAAGATATCCCGCCAGCCATCTGGCCGAGTCCATGAGCGCCCACAAAGCCGGCCTGGCGGAGAGGATCCGGTTCCAGCTGGAGCGCTGGATATTGCGGGGTCTTCACTATCGCCTGGCGCTGGCGGCGCTGCTGGTAACCTCGGTGGCACTGCTCGCCGGAGGACTCGTCTTCCTGTTCGCGGCCGGGGAAGCAGGGGTAGGCGATGCCATCTGGTGGGCTTTCCTGCGGCTGACCGACCCCGGTTACCTCGGAGATGACGAAGGGCTGGCTGCGCGCACCATATCCACTGCCGTGACGGTGCTGGGTTACGTGTTGTTCATGGGCCTGCTCATCGCAATCATGACCCAGTGGCTGAACCAGTGGATTGCCCGTCTGGAAACGGGAGTGACACCAGTCGCGGTGAGTCATCACGTACTGATACTCGGCTGGACCCACCGCACCCCGGCCATCGCCAACGTCCTGCTGGAAACCGAGGGTCGCCTGGAACGATTCCTCGCCCGGCATTCGCGCAAGGAACTCACGATCGTCATACTCGTAGACGAGATTACGCCCGAGCTGCGCCAGGAACTCCGCGAACAACTTGGCACGCGATGGAACGACCGGCAGATCCTGCTGCGGGCCGGTTCTCCCCAGCGCATGGATCACCTGCAGCGGGTAGCGTATGACGAGGCGGCCGTGATTATCCTGCCCGGCGCTGACTTCACCTCCGATCGCCCCGGCGTGGTGGACGCGGAGACCATCAAGACCCTGTCGTCGGTATCCACCGAGCTCGAGTCCGGTAGCGGCTCCCACCCGCTGGCGGTCGCCGGCCTGGTTGACGCCGACCGGGCACCGCTGGCACGGGCGGCCTACCGGGGTGAAACAGAGGTGGTAGTGGTCGATGAGATCGTCAGTCAACTGATCTCCCGATGTGTTCAGCAACCCGGAATATGGGGCGTGTTTGATGAATTGCTGCGACTCCATGAGGGCAATAGCGTATACATTCGGGATTACCCGGAGCTGACCGGCGTGCCGCTGGGAGAACTGCAGAGCAGGCTACCCGGGGCTGTCCTGCTGGGGAGGGTCAGCCGGGGCAGCCCGCAGGCAGAATTGCTCCCGGATCCCGCCGCGACACTTGTCGAAGGCGATCAGCTGGTCCTGATAGCCACTCAATTTGCAAACACCGAGCTCCGGGATCCCGATAGCAGCCTGCCGCCTCGGGGGGGGCGTATTACACGTCAATCGGATCCGGCACCCCGCAAGTTACTGGTACTGGGCTGGAGCCGGAAGGTGCCGCCACTGCTGTCAGATCTGAGCGAGCACTACAAGGGCGCAATCACAGTGGATGCAGTTGGCCTGTCGCCCATCGAGGAAAGGGAACAGCAACTGGCGTCCTACGGTCACGATACGGAATTCGCGAACATCCGGATGGTCGAGGCCAACTTCCTGGTGATGGACACACTCACCTCGCTGTGCCCGCAGGACTACGACGCGGTAATCGTCGTCGCCCGGGAAAATCTCGAGAGCAATGAGAATGCAGACGCCTCCTCGGTAACCACCCAGTTGGCCCTGCACCGCATATTCAGGGAATCGCAATCACGCCCGCACCTGTTGTTCGAGATCCTCGACGACGCGAACCGCCGGCTGTTCAACGATTCACAGGATGATGTCATGGTCAGCCCGATGCTGGTGAGTTACATGCTGTCCCAGGTCGCCCTGTGCAGGGAACTGGGCGCGGTATTCGGCGTGCTGTCCCACTCTGGTGGTCCTGAGCTCACGCTGGTTCCCGCTGCAGGATACCTTCCCTGCGACGAGCCCGTCTGCTTTTCCGACATTCAACGGGCGGCCCATGAGCACGGTGAGATCGCCCTGGGGCTGCGCATCGAACACCAGGGGAACAGGCGGGTAGTGCTTAACCCGGACCGGTCCGAGCATTGGCAGCTGGCAGATGGCGACCAGCTCATCGTACTCGCCGACTTCCCGGAGGAAGCCTCTTAGCAGAAGCAGCTGCGAGAATCATGCCGCAATCCGGAAACAATCTACCGCAGCACGGAGGAGGCTAACGTTGACGGGTAAAGCAGAAGTCCCGGGAGATACAGGTAGTAATATGAATAGTTACTCGCACTGGCTGCACATTATCATTCTGTTCCTGCTATCGCTGACCCTCGGCACTGCGTTCGCTGCCGATCCGCCGGTACTCACCGGCAGTCCGGCAACGGTGGTCACTTCCGAAATCCTGGAGGTAAAAATCGCGGAGGTCGAGGCCTCAGCTGATTTGCCGGAGACGGCGAAAACGAAGCTCACAGAGCTCTACCGAAAGGCACTCAGCGAGCTTGAGGCAACACGTGCTGGCAACGCCGCGGCGGAGGCCTTCCGCGCAGCAGCAGTGGCGGCACCGCAAGACACGCAGGCGACCCGGACAAAGTACGAGCAGGCGCAACAGACCACGCCTGAAGGATCGCTGGCACTGACAGCAGACACCCCCCTGACCGAGTTCGAAGTGTTGTTGCAGAAGGAAAAGGCCGATCTTGCTGCCGCCGAGGCAAACCTGGCCGGCCTGGACCAGCAACTCGAGAACGAAGCGACACGGCCGAATGCCGTGCAGCAAAGGCTCACAGTGGCAAGGCAGCAGCAGGAACAGATTGCCGCCGAAATCGGTTTGCCGTCCCCGCCGGATGAATTGCCTGCACTGACTGAGGCACGGCAGTGGGTGCTGGCGACACGTGAACAGGCCCTGCAGGCGGAAATCAGCAGGCTGGATGAGGAACTGCGGAGCCAGCCGCTGCGTGTGGAACTGCTCAATGCCAGGCAGGAGCTTGCAGCACACAATGCCCGCTGGGTCAGATCCCGGGTGCGACTGCTCGAGGAGGCAGTAAACCAGCGCCGGCAGGCGGATCTGACCTCGGTGCAGGACGAAACCGAGGCGGCGCTGCGCGAGTTTGCAGGCAGGCATCCGGTCCTGGTCCGCTTTGCCCGGGAAAATGCACAGCTCGCTGAGAAGCTCACAACAGCAGCGAGACAGCTGGAACTGTTAAGCGCACGGGATGATGAAATTGAGGAGCTCACCACCCGGATTGAGCAAGAGTTCAAGAGTGCCAGGGAAGGCTTGCAGATTGCCGGCCTCAGTCAGGCGCTCGGCCAGGTATTGCAGGAGCAGCGCCGCGCACTGCCGGACCTGCGATCGTTCCGCAAACAGATCAGGGACCGGGAAGCGCTGATCGCCGAGTTCGGGCTGCGTCGCATGCAACACAGGGAGGAATACAGGAAGCTGCGCGATCTCGATTCCTATGCCGGTGAAGTGCTGACGGATGTCGAACCCCGGGAGGTCGGGCAGATCAGCGGTGAGCTGCAGCAGTTGCTGAAAAGACGTCACCAGCTGACCGGAAAGTTACTGGCACTTGAGGAGAATGTCCTGCGTGAGCTTGGCCTGGCCGAAGTTCATCAGCGACACCTGATCGAAATCGTTAAGGACTACGATGACTTCCTGGCTGAGCACTTGCTATGGGTTCGCACTTCGAATCTGACCCGGCTGGGTGATTTCGGTGCGCTGCCGGGAGAACTGGCGCGGTTTATCTCGCCCTCGGACTGGCTGGAGGTAACCCGGTTGCTCCTCTACCAGGCGCTGCGCTCACCCATATTCATGCTGGTCATCCTTGTCTTCGGTATCCTGATGTGGAAACGCAAATGGATGATCGCAGCCCTGCAGGCGACCGGTGAGAAGCTGGGCAAGCCCACGACGGACAGTTTCGCCCTGACCGCCAGGGCCGTTGTGCTGACATTGCTTGCCGCTGCGCCGTGGCCGCTGCTGGCGACCGGCGCCGGTTGGCAGCTACACCATTCTCCGCAGGGCACAGGTTTTACCAGCACGATAGGGCTGGCATTCATTGCCGTATCTGCAGAGTTCTATTTTCTGCAGTTCTCCCGTGCCTTGTGTCTGCCCGGTGGGCTGGCCGCACGACATTTCCGCTGGCCCGAGGCCTCCCTGCAGCTCCTGCGGCGCGAGCTCGATCGCCTGCTGTGGACGTTCCTGCCAGCCGCCTTCGTGACCCACGTAGCGATCAACCTGGATCCCGTGACCGTCGGTGGTGTGATCGGACGCCTGTCCTTCGTCATCATCGCGCTCGCCCTGGGCATGTTCTTTTTTCATGTGCTGCATCCCCGGCGCGGTGTGCTGGTGGACTTTGTGCAACACGCCCGGAAGCAGCCGCTGGGCTGGATACACCAGCTGTGGTTCCCGCTCCTGGTTATCATCCCGGCGATCCTGGTGATACTGGCACTGGCGGGCTATCTCTATACCGCAGGTTCCCTGATCATGCACCTGATCGAGACGACCTGGCTGATTCTCGGACTGATCCTGCTCAACGAGCTGGCGGTGCGCTGGCTCACGGTGACACGCCGCAAGCTCGCCTATGAAGCGGCGCTGGAGCAACGCAAGGCGGCGCGTGAGGCGGAGCAACAGAAAGAATCCACGCCCGGTGATGAAGGCAGCGTTCCCATCGAGGTCGAGGAGCCTGAGGTCGATCTGGTTGCACTGAGCGAGGAGAGTCGCAAGCTCCTCAACACGACGCTGGTCTTCACAGGGATCGTCGGTCTGTGGCTGATCTGGTCGGAGGTCCTGCCGGCGCTGCGCTTCCTTGACCAGGTCTCCCTATGGCACTACACGGTTACGGTCGACAATGAAACGCAGCGTCTGCCCATCACCCTGGCCGACCTCGGGCTTGCCATACTCATCGGCATAGGCACCTATGTGCTGGCGAAGCGCCTGCCATCGGTGCTCGAGATCGTGCTGTTGAACCGTTTCAAGGTTAGTGCCGGTGGCCGCTACACGGTCATCACCCTGATGACCTATGTCATCGTCGCGATCGGCATCCTGCTTGCCCTGAACACCATCGGTGCCCGCTGGTCCCAGCTGCAGTGGCTGGTGGCGGCCCTGGGTGTCGGCATCGGCTTCGGACTCCAGGAGATAGTAGCCAACTTCATATGCGGCCTGATCCTGCTGGTGGAACGGCCGGTGCGGGTCGGCGATCTCATAACGGTCGGTGACGCCTCGGGCAGGGTCATGCGCATCCGCATCCGGGCCACGACCATCCGCGACTTCGAGCAGAAGGAGCTCCTGATCCCGAACAAGGAGCTGATCACCGGGCGGTTGTTGAACTGGACGTTGTCGGACGAGATGACGCGGATCCTGATCCAGGTGGGCATCGCCTACGGCAGCGATGTCGACAAGGCGATAGAGATCCTGCTCGAGCTGGCGCATGAGGATGAACGGGTACTGGAAGAGCCACCGCCCGGCGTGGTGTTCGACCAGTTCGCAGACAGCAGCCTGAATCTTGCCTTTCGTGTCTTCGTCGGGACGCTCGCGGACCGTTTGCCGGTGATGACCGACATGCACCGGAAAATTCATCGCCGGTTCGCCGAGGAGGGCATCACTATCGCCTTCCCGCAGCGCGATGTGCATATTCATCCCGTGGATATGCAGGCGGTCATGCCGGGCGGTACAGGCTCAAAGGATGATGGCTCGACACAGTGAGGTTGATCATGTTGCGTATGACAGGATGCATGTCTTATTCGACTTGTTCCGAGAACTGCCATGGACGGTTTCGTCAGAGAGATGCATGGAGCTAAGTCTTTGTTAGTTCACGGGGTACAGGTTCGGAAACCATCTTTCCACAACATCTATCGGAAACCCAAGACGTACCGGTGCCCGCGGTCCCTGGGATATTAGCAATCCGCACTCAAGCAGTTTCGCCAGAATCTGACGGCCGCGCCTTTCCTGATAACCGGTCAGGCTGGCCGCATTTCCCCGTGCCAACTCGCCGGCCAGAAAGGCCTCTCTTAGAAGTGCCAGGGAACCGCTCGGGAGACGTCCCGCAGCGATCTCATCATCAATATAGAGCTTCATGCGTCGCAGTAATTCAGATGGCTGCAACAGAGACTCCATGAAATCGACCTGGTCAATGCAGGTTTTGAGGAAGAAGTGTGTGAACTCCTGAAGTCTCTTGTCAGACAATGTTCCACGACCGTCCAGGTCACCACGGCGTGGCTCATCGGCCAGTATTAACGCGCTCTTGTATGCTTCAACATTACGTGCCAAGCCACGAGCCACTGACCATAGGCTGCTGCCAATACCTGCATGAAGTAACAGGGCATGGGACATGAGTCGGGCGACACGCCCATTGCCATCATAAAACGGGTGTATCCAGAGCAGCCGGTGGTGTGAGGCTGCAACAGCGATGATCTGCTTGCTTCTGGATAAACGGTCGGGGATATACGCTTCCTCAAAACGAGCAAGATATGCCGATAACTCTTCGGCTGTCGGCGGTAGATGGCGGCCGACTTGAACGCTACCGGTTCTTATTTCACCCGGCATCACGCGAATTTTCTCTCCGGTGTCGGGATTTTCGACCCATAACAGTTCATCCGGAAGCCGACTGCAAAACTCTCGGTGCAACCATTGGATATATTCCGCTGAGGTAGGTGCAACGGCTGGATCTTCTCCCATATCAATCATTCTTTGCAGGTCGATATGTGCGCGAGCCTCAAGCTGTAGTGCCCTGCGCGCCGTGTTTCGGGAATAGTTGTCGCTGAGGGCCTGCTCGATATCGCGCGGGTGAGTGTTGTGCCCTTCGATTAAGTTCGAGTAGTAACAGTTCATGGATCGCACCAGGTCGCCAATCCCTTCTTGAACCTGTCCATGGACCTGTCCTGCTAATGCGCTCGCCTTCGATACTAGCTCAAGCGCCAGATCGGAGAGTTCATCCCGGTCGTCAACAGGGATCATTGGTTCCATAAGATAAGTTTTCATAATGCCGGTAACTATGCCGTTTAATATATGTGATTAACGGCAATAATAACAAATAGATAAAATTATACAATCGCAACTAATTAGTTAAAATTTGCCGTTAAATATGCCGGAACTTCTTGGGAATTAGTCTTGTAAGGGCTGTGTTTGCTAGAATTATTATGAAATCAGTAGCTTATTGATATTCGCGCAAATGACTATTTGTCCAATAGATGACACCAAATAACCCCGAATAAGGGCAAACAAGGTCAAATAGCCCAATTTTATTGGACAGTGTAAGTCGTATAAAGATATGAAATAACAATAAGATACACTGTTTCAGCTGGAACACTACGAACCAGGCGGTCGG
>CAMYKJ010000004.1 GCA_947258945.1 uncultured Ectothiorhodospiraceae bacterium | reverse complement strand
CCGCCTGGCGATCCTCGAGCGCATGGGGCTCACGCTGTTGCTGCTGGCCTACCTCATGCTGCTGCTGGTGCTGGTGCCGGGTATCGGCGTCGAGGTCAATGGCGCAGTGCGCTGGGTGAACGCCGGCCTGTTCCGCCTGCAGGTCTCAGAACCGGCGAAGCTGTGCTTCATTATCTACCTGGCCAGTTACCTGGCGCGGCATGGCGAAGAGGTGCGCACGCATGTGAGTGGCTTCATCAAGCCGATCGGCCTGCTGGCGATTGCGTCCGTGTTGTTGCTGATGGAACCCGACTTCGGTGCGACGGTGGTGCTCGCCGCGACCGTCATGGGCATGATCTTCATGGCCGGCGTCAGGCTGTTGCAGTTCAGCGGCGTGCTCGGCCTGGCCGGGCTGTCGCTGGCCGGCATGGCCATATCCTCGCCGTATCGCATGGAACGCCTGACGACCTTCCTGAATCCCTGGGCCGATCCGTTTGACAGTGGTTTCCAGCTGACCCAGTCGCTGATCGCCATCGGCAGCGGCGCATGGTTCGGCGTTGGCCTGGGGGCCAGTATCCAGAAACTGTTCTATCTGCCCGAGGCGCACACGGACTTCGTGTTTGCGGTGCTGGCGGAAGAACTCGGCCTGCTCGGCGTGTGCGTCGTGATTGCCCTGTATGCCCTGGTGGTCTGGCGCGCCTTCGTGATTGCCGCGCAGGCACTGCAGGCGAACAATGCCTTCGCTGCCTGGCTGGCCTA
The DNA here is from genome assembly GCA_947258945.1 of uncultured Ectothiorhodospiraceae bacterium. Taxonomy (GTDB): domain Bacteria; phylum Pseudomonadota; class Gammaproteobacteria; order UBA9214; family UBA9214; genus UBA9214. The sequence continues at coordinate 11,384 of CAMYKJ010000004.1, read as the reverse complement.
TGGCCTCGGTATCTGGTTCGGCCTGCAAAGCTTTATCAATATCGGCGTCAATATGGGTCTGCTGCCCACCAAGGGCCTGACCCTGCCGCTGATGAGTTATGGCGGCTCCAGCATGATCGTGATGTGCGCCGCCGTTGTCCTGTTGCTGCGCGCGGACCATGAAACGCGCTGCACGGCGGAAGGCCTGTCGGCGAGCGGCATTGCCGCCGCCAAACGTGGCAGGGCGAACCGATGATGAGCCCGACAGCCGCACAGCGACCGGTCCTGATCATGGCAGGCGGTACGGGCGGACACGTGTTTCCGGCGCTGGCCGTGGCCGAGGAGTTGCGCGCGCGCGGCGTCGAGGTTTCCTGGCTGGGTACACAACGCGGCCTGGAGGCGCGCGTCGTGCCGGCCGCCGGCTATCCGCTCAGGACCGTGCGCGTCACCGGTCTGCGCGGCAAGGGCGCTTTGCGCCTGATAATGGCCCCGTTCATGCTGGCGGGCGCCCTGTGGCAGGCGCTGCGCATCGAGCTGCAGTTGCGACCGCGTGCCGTACTCGGTATGGGCGGATTCGTCTCGGGTCCGGGGGGCGTGATTGCCTGGCTGCTGCGCCGGCCGCTGCTGATCCATGAACAGAATTCGGTCGCCGGTACGACCAACCGCCTGCTGGCCCCGCTGGCACGCACCGTGATGGTCGCGTTCCCGGGAAGTCTGCCGGCCGCGCGCCGGCCGGTGCATACCGGTAACCCGGTGCGCGGGCGGATCACGTCGCTGCCGGCGCCGGCGACGCGCCTGGCGGACCGGTCCGGTCCGCTGCGCCTGCTGGTCGTGGGCGGCAGTCTCGGTGCACGCGCCCTGAACGACACGGTCCCGGCCGCCATTGCGCAACTGCAGGCGGATAATCCCCTGCAGGTTTATCACCAGACCGGCCGAGACGACCTGGAACAGGTCGTCTCGGCCTATAAAGATGCGAACGTGGAAGCCCGGGTCGAGGCGTTCATCGATGACATGGCGGAGGCCTATGCCTGGGCGGACCTGGTGATCTGCCGTGCCGGCGCGCTGACCGTTGCCGAACTTGCAGTGGTCGGTGTGGCCGCGATCCTGGTGCCGTTTCCACATGCCACCGACGATCACCAGACGGGCAATGCCCGTTTTCTGGCCGACGCCGGTGCGGCTGTGCTGCTGCCGCAGTCCGAGCTGGATGCCGCCGGCCTGGCAGGCATGCTGGCCGATTTCCTCGCCCAGCGTGACGTGTTGCTGGAGATGGCATGCCGGGCGCGGGAGCTGGCGATGCCCGATGCGGCACGCCGGGTGGCAGAACTGTGCCTGCAGGCCGCACGACCGGACGGTGCGAGGTGAATGCCGCCATGCACCCGACCGGCATGTCGCAACCACAGGGGATGGGGCGCGTACGCCACGTGCACTTTGTCGGTATCGGCGGTGCAGGGATGAGCGGGATTGCCGAGGTGCTGCACAACCTGGGTTATGAAATCAGCGGGTCCGATATGCGCGAGAATGCCGTGACACGCCGTCTCGCAGACATGGGCATAATGGTGTCCATCGGGCATGACACTGCGAACATTGCCGCTTGTGACGCGGTGGTGGTGTCGACCGCCATACCGGCGGACAACCCGGAGCTGGTAGCGGCCCGGGCGCAACGCATCCCGGTGGTGCCGCGTGCCGAGATGCTGGCCGAGTTGATGCGCTTCCGTTACGGCATCGGCGTCGCCGGTACGCATGGCAAGACCACCACCACCAGCCTGATCGCCAGTCTGCTGGCCGAGGGCGGACTCGACCCGACCTTCGTGATCGGCGGGCAACTGAACAGTGCCGCCAGCCATGCGCAGCTGGGAGCGGGGCACTATCTCGTGGCCGAGGCCGACGAAAGCGATGCCTCGTTCCTCTATCTGCAGCCGTCCATGGCCGTGGTGACCAACATCGACGCGGACCACCTGCCGACCTATGCGGGCGATTTCGATCGTCTGCGCCAGACCTTTATCGATTACCTGCACCATCTGCCGTTTTACGGCCTGGCCGTGCTGTGTATGGACGATGCCGAAATCCAGGCCATCCTCGATGAGGTCACCCGGCCGATTCTGACTTACGCCATCGATGCGCAGGCGGACGTGACGGCCGGGGATATCAGTCAGGACAGCGGGCAGACACATTTCGTTGTGCAGCGCGCGGGACACGCTAATGACCTCGAGGTCACTCTCAACCTGCCGGGCAGGCACAACGTGCTGAACGCACTGGCCGCCATCGCAGTTGCCACCGAACTGGGCGTGGCCGATGCGGCCATCAAAAAGGCGCTGGCCGACTTCCAGGGCATTGGCCGGCGTTTCCAGATTGCAGGCGAGTTAGCCACGCCCGCCGGCCGCGTGCTGCTGATCGACGACTACGCCCATCACCCGCGCGAGATTGCGCCAACACTGGACGCGGCACGGGCCGGCTGGCCGAACCGGCGGCTGGTGGTGGTGTTCCAGCCGCATCGTTTTTCACGCACACACGACCTGTTCGACGATTTCATCCAGGTGCTCTCGACTGTCGATGTACTGCTGCTGGGTGAAGTCTACCCGGCGGGTGAAGATCCGATTGCCGGTGCCGACGGCCGTGCCCTGGCGCGCGGCATCCGGGCGCGCGGGCAGGTCGATCCCGTATTCGTGGAGCAGCTGGACACGCTGCCCGAGGTGCTTGCGGGTGTGTTGCAGGACGGTGATGTACTGCTCACGCTGGGCGCCGGCGACATCGGCAACGTGTCGGCCAGGCTGGCCGCGGATCTGGCCGCGGACAAACGGTGACGGGAGGATGATGGCTGCTGAACAAACACTGCACTGGCGCGGCGAGTTGCGCGAGGACGAGCCGATGTCGCGGCACACCTCGTGGCGCGCCGGTGGACCTGCGCGGCGTTACTACACGCCGGTGGACGCGCAGGATCTGTCGCTATTCCTGCAGCAGATACATCCGGATGAGCCGCTGCTGTGGGTCGGCCTCGGCAGCAACCTGCTGGTGCGTGACGGCGGTTTTCCGGGCACCGTGATCTGTCTGCACACCGCGGTCACGGACCTGGAGTGGCTGGACACGACCACGCTGCGCGCCGCTGCCGGGGTGACCTGCGCCAAGGCCGCACGCGTATCCGCGCGGGCGGGTCTGACCGGCATTGAATTCCTCGCCGGCATCCCGGGCACGATCGGCGGTGCGCTGGCGATGAACGCCGGTGCCTACGGCGGCGAGACCTGGTCGCATGTGGCGGCGGTGGAGACGATTGACCGTGCCGGGCGGTTGCATACGCGCAAGCCGGCGGAATACCGGGTCGGTTACCGCTCGGTACAGGGCCCCGCTGAGGAATGGTTCCTGGCGGCACACTTCGCGCTGTCGCAGGCCAATGCCGAACAGGCGCAGGCGCGCATCCGCGAGTTGCTGACGCAGCGCAGTGCAACCCAGCCGGTGCAGCAATACAGCTGTGGTTCAGTGTTTCGCAATCCGCCCGGCGACCACGCGGCGCGCCTGATCGAGGCGTCGGGTCTCAAGGGGCTGCGTATCGGCGGTGCACAGGTATCGGAAAAGCACGCCAACTTCATCGTCAACACCGGTGATGCCACGGCGGCCGACATCGAGACCCTGCTGAACAAGGTGCAGGGCACGGTCGAACAGCAGCACGGGGTGCGGCTGCAAACGGAAGTCCGCATTGTCGGCGAATACGCCGCAGGGTAATGAATTTTATATGCCATGACATAAGAAGGGCATTCCCTCTTCCTTTGGGAGAGGGCCAGGGAGAGGAAAGAATCGGGCAATTGCGATTTTTGATCCCCTCTCCCCGACCCTCCCCCTCAGGGGGATGGGTGTAGGTGGCAGCAGCAGGTAATAACTGGATGAATGCGAATGCAACAGGAGAACAGCGGGGTTATGGCAAGGTGGCAGTATTGATGGGTGGTCTGTCGGCCGAACGCGACATTTCGCTGCAAAGCGGCGGTGCGGTGCTGGCTGCACTGCAGTCCGCCGGCGTCGACGCCCACGGTGTGGATACCGGCGAACCGGGATTCCTGGCGCGGCTGCTCGATGGCACGTTTGCGCGCGCATTTATCGCACTGCATGGGCGTGGCGGCGAAGACGGGGTCATGCAGGGCATGCTGGAAACCGCGGGGCTGCCCTGTACCGGCAGCGGCGTACTCGGCTCGGCGCTGGCCATGGACAAGTTACGCACCAAGCAGGTCTGGCAGAGTGCCGGTATTCCCACGCCCGCATTCTGGCAGGTCGACACACGCGCAGAGGCCGCGGCGCTGCGCGACAGCCTGCCTTACCCGGTTATTGTCAAACCTGCGCACGAAGGTTCGAGTATCGGTATCAGCAAGGTGGAGACGGCCGACGGACTGGTGGCCGCCTGGGAGGCGGCTGCCCGCTATGACAGCCGGGTACTGGTCGAACAATGGATTACGGGCGGCGAGTACACCGCCGGCATTCTCGGCGAGACGGCATTGCCGCTGATCAGGCTCGAGACACCGAATGTTTTTTATGACTACGCGGCCAAGTACCAGGCAGATACCACCCGTTACCTGGTGCCCTGCGGGCTGGATGATGCAGTACAGACGGAATTGCAGGCGCAATCGCTGGCCGCGTTTCGTGCCGTGGATGCAAGCGGCTGGGGGCGTGTCGATTTCATGCTGGACGAGGCCGGCAAACCCTGGTTTATCGAGATCAACACCGTGCCTGGCCTGACCGACCACAGCCTCGTGCCGATGGCGGCGCAGGCGCAGGGTATCGATTTCACACAACTCGTGCTGCGCATCCTGGATACGGCCGTTGCGCAGCCGGCCGGGGAGGCCGCGCATGCCTGATAGCGGTAAACGCATGCTGCTGCAGGGGTTGCCCGCACTGGTCAGCGCACACCGCCGCTCGCTGTCCGGCCTGCTGCTGCTGGCGATGCTTGGTCTGACGACCGCATGGGGTATGCGGTGGCTGTCGGATCCGTACCGGTTTCCGCTCGACGTGGTCGAGGTCAAGGGCGAGTTCAAATATTTGCACAAGCCGATTCTGCAGGCTGCGGTGGCGCCGCGTGCCGCCGGCGGATTCTTTACCGTGGACGTAGACAGTGTGCGTGCCGCAGCCGAGGACCTGCCGTGGGTGGAGCGAGCCAAGGTGCGGCGCATCTGGCCGGCGACCCTGCGGGTGCACATTACCGAACAGCAGCCGGTGGCCCGCTGGAACGGGAACGGTTACCTGAATGACGCCGGCGAAGCGTTCACCCCGCAGTCCGGGCAGTCACCGGCCGACCTGCCGCAGCTTGCGGGGCCCGCGGGACAGGCACCCAGGGTGTTGCGGCGATATCGCCAGGCCAGCCGTGCGCTGCAGGCGCTGGGCGTAAAGGTCACGCACCTTGCGATGGACCGGCGCCGGGCCTGGTCGCTGCAGCTGGACAACGGAGTGCAGCTGAAACTCGGGCGTGCACGCCCCTGGAATCGCCTGCAACGGTTCGTGCGCGCCTTTCCGGGCGTGTTTGCCGGGCGGCTGGCTGATCTGAAGAGCGTCGACATGCGTTACAGCAACGGTTTTTCGGTGCACTGGCAGTCTCCGCCTGCCGGTGAAGTAGTTGCGCGACAGGATACATAACGGGATGCCAAAGAAGACTGAAAAGAACCTGATTGTCGGACTGGATATCGGTACCTCCAAGGTGGTTGCGATCGTGGGCGAAGTGCTTGCCGACGGTGAGCTCGAGGTCGTGGGGATCGGCTCCAATCCTTCGCGCGGATTGAAAAAGGGCGTTGTGGTCAACATCGAGTCCACGGTGCACTCGATCCAGCGCGCGATCGAGGAAGCAGAACTGATGGCCGGATGCCAGATCCACTCCGTGTATGCGGGCATCGCGGGCAGCCATATCCGCAGCCTGAACTCGCACGGCATCGTCGCGATCCGTGACAAGGAAGTCAGTCCGACGGACGTCGAGCGCGTAATCGATGCGGCGCGGGCGGTCGCGATACCCGCCGACCAGAAAATCCTGCACATCCTGCCGCAGGATTTCGTCATCGATAACCAGGAGGGTATCCGCGAGCCGGTGGGTATGTCGGGTGTCCGGCTGGAGGCCAAGGTGCACATGGTGACCGGTGCAGTCAGCGCGGCGCAGAACATCATCAAGTGCGTGCGTCGCTGCGGACTCGAGGTCGATGACATCATTCTCGAGCAACTGGCCTCGAGTTACTCGGTACTGACGGAAGACGAGAAAGAACTCGGTGTGTGTATCGTCGACATCGGTGGCGGCACGACGGACATCGCCGTGTTCACCGACGGCGCGATTCGTCATACCGCGGTTATCCCGATCGCCGGCGACCAGGTAACCAATGATATCGCCGTCGCGCTGCGTACACCGATGCAGCATGCAGAGGAGATCAAGATCAAGTACGCCTGTGCGCTGACGCAGATGGCCAGCGCCGAGGAAAGCATCGAGGTGCCGAGTGTGGGTGACCGGCCGCCGCGCCAGCTGGCGCGCCACACGCTGGCCGAGGTGGTGGAACCGCGTTACGAGGAATTGCTGACGCTGATCCAGGCGGAGCTGCGCCGCAGCGGGTTCGAGGACCTGATTGCATCCGGCATCGTACTGACCGGTGGCAGCGCGAAGATCGAGGGGCTGGTGGATCTCGCGGAGGAAATCTTTCATATGCCGGTGCGCCTGGGTGCGCCCCAGTACGTCACCGGCCTGGTGGATGTGGTGCGCAACCCGATTTACGCGACCGGGGTCGGGTTGTTGCTGTTTGGTCATCACAATCGTGACCAGCGATCGATGGATATCGGTCTTGGCAAGGGATTGCGCGGTGTGTTGGACAGGATGAGAGGATGGTTTCAGGGAAATTTCTAGATGATTTTGACGTAAGGGTGTCGCCGTGTTCATCGAGGTTGGCGCGGCGGCGATTGTAATACTGACGGGCTGTATTGATTGTTTCTGTTAAGGAGGAGACATCATGTTTGAATTACTGGACTCATGTGGACAAAGCGCTGTTATCAAGGTGATCGGCGTAGGCGGTGGTGGCGGCAATGCCGTGCAGCACATGGTAGAAGCAAATATCGACGGCGTGGATTTCGTCTGTGCCAACACCGATGCACAGGCCCTGCAGGCCATGTCGGCGCGCACGACCCTGCAGATCGGCAGCGAGATCACCAAGGGACTGGGTGCCGGCGCCAACCCGGATGTCGGTCGCCAGGCTGCTCACGATGACCGTGAACGGATTGCCGAAGTGATCGAGGGCTCCGATATGCTGTTCATTACCGCCGGTATGGGTGGCGGTACCGGTACCGGCGCGGCCCCGGTCGTGGCCGAGGTCGCCAAGGACCTGGGCATCCTGACCGTTGCCGTGGTGACCAAGCCGTTCACCTTCGAAGGCAGTCGCCGCCTGCATGTCGCACACAACGGCATCAAGGAACTCAGCCAGTATGTGGATTCGCTGATTACGATCCCGAACGAGAAGCTGCAGGCCGTGCTCGGCAAGCAGATCAGTTTGCTGGATGCGTTCAAGTCGGCCAATGATGTGTTGCTGGGTGCCGTACAGGGTATCGCCGAACTGATTACCCGTCCCGGCCTGATCAATGTCGACTTCGCCGATGTGCGTACCGTCATGTCCGAGATGGGTATGGCCATGATGGGCTCCGGCACTTCCAAGGGCGAGGACCGGGCGCGCGAGGCGGCCGAGTCCGCAGTGGCCAGTCCGCTGCTGGAGGATATTGACCTGATGGGCGCCAACGGCATCCTGGTGAACGTGACGGCCGGCCTGGACCTGGGGATCGGTGAATTCGAGGAGGTTGGCAACACCGTCAAGGAATTTGCCTCCGAGAATGCCACCGTGGTGGTCGGTACCGTGATCGATCCGGACATGCGTGACGAGCTGCGCGTCACCGTTGTGGCCACCGGCCTCGGTTCGCAGGCCCGGCCGGCCGGCGACAAACCCTCGCTGGTCCATGTGGCCCGTAAAAGTGAGCCGGCGCGCAAGGCGGTCGACGACAGGGCGGGCGGGTCGACGGATTACGACACGCCGACCGTGATTCGCAAGCGCAACAAGAGCGCTGGCAACGCCGCCGAGGACATGGATTACCTCGACATACCGGCCTTCCTGCGTCGCCAGGCCGACTAGGGGGCAGCGGGCTGGTGGCCGGGTTGTCCAGTCCCGGCCATCGGTCGCCCGCATTGTTTATGGGGAGATAAGAATATCTGATGTGAAAGTCATCGTTTGGTGATTGCCTGAATGCGTGACCTGTGTTCTATGCAGGTTAATGAGCGTATGCTAATATTCCTCCGGCTTTTACCGGTAATTGTCTGAGAAAACGGCTATTTATGGGGGGAAGTCCAGGGCCATGATTCGACAACGTACTCTCAAGAATGTGATCCGCGCGACCGGCGTGGGTCTGCACACTGGCGAGAAAATTTACCTCACGTTACGACCGGCACCGGTGGATACCGGTATCGTGTTCTGTCGCGTTGATCTGGACCACCCGGTGCAGATTCCGGCGCGTCCGGAGAATGTTGGGTATACCCGCCTGTCGACCACCCTGACCCGGGACAATGTGCACATCTCCACGGTGGAACACCTGCTGTCCGCCATGGCCGGGCTGGGCATTGATAATGCCTATGTCGATCTGAGTGCGGCGGAAGTGCCGATCATGGATGGCAGTGCCGGCCCCTTTGTGTTCCTGATCCAGTCGGCCGGAATCGAGGAGCAGAATGCGCCCAAGCGGTTTATCCGGATCAAGCACCCGGTGCAGGTCGAGGACGGCGACAAGATCGCACGTTTCGAACCGTTTGACGGCTTCAAGGTCGGTTTTACCATCGAGTTCGATCACCCGGTATTCAAGGCGAATACGCAACATTCGGAAATAGACTTCTCTACGACCTCGTTCGTCAAGGAGGTCAGCCGTGCACGCACGTTCGGTTTCATGCGCGAAATCGAGCAATTGCGCGAACGCAAGCTGGCGCTTGGCGGCAGTCTCGATAACGCGGTGGTGCTGGACAATTTCAGGGTGCTGAACGAAGACGGCCTGCGTTACTGCGACGAGTTCGTGAAGCACAAGATCCTCGATGCCATCGGGGATCTCTACCTGCTTGGTCACAGCCTCATTGGTGCATTCGACGGCTACAAGTCCGGGCATGCACTGAACAACAAGTTGCTGCGTGCCCTGGTTGCGGACAAATCGGCATGGGAAGAGGTGACGTTCGAAGACGTCAGCGACGCCCCGATTTCGTTTCTGCAGCCGGTTCCCTCCAGCTGATCCTGCCCGGCAGGTCGAGCATCTGAACCGGCCGGTTCGGGTGCTGTCCTAGCGTCGGGACAGTTTCAGTAGTGCAGATTTCAGCCGAGGATCCGATATAGTCTGTGCGGCCTGCTTTAATACGGCGGCACGGCGGTGACCCTGTTTCTGGCCCGAGGGCTGTTTTCTGGCCGAAGTTGTTGTTTTTTCAGGGGGTCTCACCCGGACGCGGACTGTGCGTACTGCCACGGTCTGCTGACTGGACAGCTGTTTTACGAGTTTTGGGGCATGAAATCTGAGACGTGCCGCCCAGACCGGTGAATCGGCTGCCAGGACCAGGATCCGGTCGTGCAGTGACAGGACGTGACAATGCGGCTGCAGGGGTAATGGCAGCAGGGCATGCACCTGTTCATCCAGTGCCACGAGACCGCGGGCCCGGGCAAGTAACGGGGATAACGGGCCAGATCGCAGCAGTTTATTGACTTTTAGGGGCTTGTTCATGAAATTTCGGGCGTTTGGTTAATGAATATCATACTGTTTACCCGGCGGCAGGGACAGGTCTGGAGCTTCGAGGTCAATCCGGCCCGGTTCGCCCTGGCCCTGCTCGGCTGCCTGGCAGTGATTATCGGGGCGGTTTTATACAGTGGCATCCGCATCGGTGGCGATGAACTCAATTATGTGGCGGCGTGGCAGGAAGATGTTCGCCAGAAGCAGGCCGAAATTACCGCCATCCGCCATACCGCGCAGGCGGATCTCGATGCCCTGACACTGCGGATCGGCCAGCTGCAGGCGCAGATGCTGCGACTCAATGCACTGGGTGAACGGCTGGTCAGCCAGGGTAACCTCGAGCAGGGCGAGTTCGATTTTGGTTCCGTGCCGGCCGTGGGTGGCCCGCAGGACGTCCTGCCGGAGAAATCCGTGCCGTTCAATGATTTCCTGGGCATGCTCGACGAGCTCGATGTCGAGATGGCCGACCGCGAACAGCAGCTGTCCGTGCTGGAGTCGGTGCTGCTCAATCGCAGCCTGAGTGAACGGGTCATGCCATCCGGCCGACCGGTCAACGATGGCTGGCTGTCATCGCGCTTCGGCAAGCGTAACGATCCGTTTACCGGCAAGCGTGAATTCCACAAGGGGCTGGATTTTGCCGGCAGGAAGGGTGATGAGATCGTCGCGGTCGGCGACGGTGTGGTCAGCTGGTCCGGCAAGCGTTACGGTTATGGCAACCTGGTCGAGATCAACCACGGCAACGGCTACAGCACGCGCTACGGCCACAACCAGCGCAACCTCGTGAACGTCGGTGACACCGTCAAGAAGGGCGAGCAGATCGCCCTGATGGGCTCCAGCGGCCGCTCCACCGGCCCGCATGTACACTTCGAGGTGCTGCGCGACGGCAAGGCTGTCAATCCGTCCCGCTATCTGGATAAATAGTCAATTGCCGGCCCGCGGCCGGTTCTTCCCGCTGCTAATTCCGGGCACATGAGGTATCATGCCTGCCTCTGAAATGACGCCTTTTCTGTTGGACTTTCATGGCCCTTAATATAATTCGCAAACTGTTCGGCAGCCGCAATGACCGCCAGCTGAAACGTATGTCGCGGGTGGTTGCCCGCATCAATGAACTGGAACCCGGCCTCAAGGAGCTCTCCGATGAGGCACTGCGCAGCCGCACGGATGAATTCCGCGACCGGCTGGCTGCCGGCGAGTCCCTGGCAGACCTGTTACCGGAGGCCTTCGCGACCGTGCGCGAGGCATCGTGTCGTGTACTCGACATGCGCCACTTCGACGTCCAGCTGGTCGGCGGCATGGTGCTGCACGACGGCAAGATTGCCGAGATGCGTACCGGCGAAGGCAAGACCCTGGTGGCGACGCTGCCCGCCTACCTGAATGCCTTGACCGGCAACGGCGTGCACATCGTCACCGTCAATGACTACCTGGCCCGGCGCGACGCCGCCTGGATGGGCGAGGTCTACGAATTCCTCGGCCTGACGACCGGCGTGACCGTGGGTGGACAGGGATTCGATGAAAAGCAGGCGGCCTACCAGGCGGACATTACCTACGGTACCAATAACGAATTCGGTTTTGACTACCTGCGTGACAACATGGCGTTTACCGCCGGGGACCGTGTGCAAAACGCGCGCGCCTTTGCCATCGTCGACGAGGTGGACTCCATCCTGATCGACGAG
>CAMYKJ010000003.1 GCA_947258945.1 uncultured Ectothiorhodospiraceae bacterium | reverse complement strand
CGATGAGATAGTTTCCGCCGATACCCGCAACCGGCAAATAACCGAGATCCGGAACGTACTGGCCCGGGACGAGGTAAGAACCCAGATGCTGGATCTGGGTGTCAACCCCGCGCACGTGGAAGAACGCCTCAACGCCCTGACCGATGTGGAACTGGCACAACTATCCACCGGGATCAAGGAACTGCCGGCAGGCGGCGATGCCGTCGCGGTGATCGGCATAGTTTTCATCGTGCTGCTGATCCTGGAATTGCTGGGCGTGACGAACGTCTTCACCAAGATTTGAAGACGGTTATTTTAATAAGGGGCCGGATACTTTTATCGATGTTCTTGTGCATCGAAGACTAAATAGATGGCCCGCCCCCTGTATCTGATTTTATGCAGGAAATTATTACGATAAGCGGCCGGAAGGCCGCTTTTTTCGTTTGAATTTAAGTTGGAATAGAAGCTTGCAGAGGTCCGACCCGTTTATGGGATAAGGTGGCCGGATAGATTTTCCAAAATGTATCGGATAAGCAAAGGGGACTGGTTTATTTGGCGACTCACGATCACGATGCTAGTGCGATTTCAAATAAATCTGTCCCATTTGCCCTCGATTTCAAATAAATCTGTCCCATTTGCCCCATTTGCCCCTCCCATTTGCCCATAGCAGGGGAAACCGGGATCTGACCCCTGTTTTTTTAACCGAGTCTGACCCGATTGATTCGTGGATATGAGAAAATAATAAAATCATGCCCACGAAATCAAAGACGCCCGCGCCGGTAACGGCCAATCAATCGGTCAGTGATGCCTTTGCCACCATCATGCGACACAATTTCGACTACCTGCTTTCCTGGGAGAAGGCGGCACGCAGTTGGGAAGACATCGAAGGTGTGCACCAGTTCCGGGTCACCCTGCGCCGGATGCGCTCGGCTCTGTCCCTGTTTCGCAAAGCCATACCGAAGTCGGCGCGCAGCTACTGGTCCGACGAGTTGCGCTGGGTCGCCGGTGAATTGGGTCTGGCGCGGGACCTGGACGTATTTATCTCCGAAGGGCTGAGCACCGTGGCCAGGGATTTGCACCTGGGTGGATCCCAGGGGTTGCTGCGACTGGCTGAGGCACGCCGGGCCCAGGCATACGAAGAGCAGGTCTGCGTCATGCTGGACAGCGAACGGTACCGCCGTTTCAAGGAAGATTTCCCAGTCTGGTTCGAAAACAGGCAATGGGAATCGGACGAGCCTGGCAAAAAGAAACTGAAGCAGCTTTCCATGGACATAGTCGCCTTCTCGCGCAAACTAATGGATAAACAGGAGCGCAAGGTGCTCGCGGCAGGAAGCCCTGTTGACCGGTATGACTCCAAGAAGATGCACAGCCTGCGTATCGAGTGTAAGAAGCTGCGCTATGCCGCGGAGTTTTTCCGCCCACTGTTCATGGGAATGGATACCTTCATCTCCCATATGAAGGGGTTACAGGATCTGCTCGGACTCATGAATGACGTGGCCGTTATGCGCCAGCTGCTGGACGATCTGCTGGCAGACGAGGCAGATCATGAGATCCTCATTTACGCGGGCGGGTTAATCGGCTGGAGGACCTGCGACTACCATCATATGCTCGACCAGTTCGACGCCTACTGGGAGGAGTTCATCGAGGCCAAACATCCCTGGTGGAAGAAGTCGGCCCTGGTGCATGCAACCAGCTGAACCGATAGAGTAAACCGGATCGCCCTGGAAACAGATGGAAATAGGGGACAGACCACGACTCCACACTTCAAAGGTACCAGAATATAGAAAACATGGTCTGTCCCCTGTTTTTCTCCCTTTTACTTTGCAGTTTTAATTGATTTCCGGAGACACCGGGATCTGGCCCCTGTCTCACTGTTTATTGGAAGTGTATGCTCTGACCCTGTTTATTCGGTTGCGATAATTCCGGCAAGTGCGGCTTCATCCTCGAAGTCGTGCGTCAGTTCCTTGCCAGGTTCCTGTATGAGGTTGCCCTGTATGTAGTCGATGTTGTATTGCCATAGCATGACGAGGCACTGGGCATCATCGACATGTTCGGCGATACACAGCGTATTGGTACTGCGGGCAAGATCGACAATGGCCCTCACCTTCTCCTGGTTGTCCTTGCTGGACGCGAGATTTTTAATCAGGGAACCATCGATTTTCAGGAAATCGACAGACAGGCCCTTGACTATGTCGGGTTTGTTGGCATATCCAAAATGCTCGATGGCCACACGGCAGCCAAATGCCTGCACGGCTTTTGTAAAGACCAGCGTTTCATTCGGTTTGTTTACCGCAACCGATTCCGGTATTTCGAAAATAATTGCATCGCACGGCAGACTAAGCTCCTGCAACTGCAACTTGATCCACTCCGGGAGTTGCGGGTCAGCAATTGTTTCACTTGATAACTTGATGAAGAGCGATGTATTTCCACCTTCCTTGAGTTTGTCTGCCAGGGTTTGCGACGCGATCTGGATCACGCGGCGGTCAATTTCCATAATCATTGGCGATTTTTCCGCCATAGACAAAAACTGACCGGGCATTACGACACAACATTCCTCATCGAGGATACGCAGCAGTACTTCATAGTGCCCACCCGCCTTGCCGTTAAGACTGATGACGGGCTGGAATACAAGGTAGAAGCGATCATCGTCGATCGTCTTTCTGATCATGTCATCCATTTTTTCATCGACATCCTGGTCGATATGCGCGTCTATGGTTGTACTGTGGGCATGGACCTGGTTCCCGCCGGATGTGCGGGCGAGTTCGCAGGCGAGATCGGCGCGTGAATGCGCACTCTGTGCATCTTTCACATGGTCGTTTATGACGCATATGCCAATGCTGCATGTTGTGCTGACAGTATGATCATTTACGGTCAATTTATGTTTAGCTACCCTGGTGCGAAGGGTTTCAGCGAGCTGTTCAGCACCTTCCTTGTAGCTGTAATTATTCAAGACCGTGAATGTATAATCCCCGAATCGGGCTATGGTGTGTTCTTCTCCATATATTTCCCTCATCAGTCCGGCAATCTCGACGATAAGATCGTCACTGGCGGTAACACCAATTTTCTCGCGAATTTCCTTGAAGTTGTCCAACAGGATAAACGTAACCGCCTGGAACTTCCCGGAATTGTCGCTATTGGCAATATTCTCCTCCAGGACTTTCATGAAATACTGGCGATTGTAAAGGCCGGTAATCATGTCATGGTGTATGTGCGCGTCCGGCGATTGCTTGTGTATTACCTGTTCGATGCAGGTACGAACCATTACCTGTGTGCAGAGCTTGGTGCCAAACTTGACCGCGGAAAATTCCAAGTCTGCTTCTAATGGCTCGGCCTCTTCCTGGACCAGCTTGACTTTCAACTCTGTAATTTCATGACTGGCGAACGGGTTGCGCAGCAACTTCGTCAGGATATCATTATGGTGCAGATCGACCCGGTTCAGCAGGGGAGTACCAATGATCTCATCATCGTTTTCATGGCCAAGCAGGTTGCAGTATGACGCATTGGCATAGATGTGCATGCCCTCATGGATATAGGCAATGGCGTTGCGGCAGTTATCCGTCAGATCGAGACAACGGGCTTCATTTTCCCTGAGGCTGCTCTCAAGCTCGCTGATCCTGTTCTGCAAGTGGATCGCCTCGAACCGGTTTTCCAGCTGGTCGATCCTGCGATGCAGACGGACAGACCCGAGTTCCTTTCTGACCGTTCGCAGCAGGTTGTCCAACTGGTCGTTCTGGATGACGGCCGCAGCACCGTCCCTTTCAGCGTCGGAGACGCTACGTTTCGTCAGCTTGCCTGCAATCACAATCACCGGGATTTCAACAGAATCCTGCGCGAGGATCGCAGTCACGGTGGCCAGCCTGGGCATATTTTCGCCCCTGCCATACAGCACGATATCAGGTCTTGACCCGGCCAGCAGCTCTCCCAGCTGTTCGATATTATCCGGCAGGACAGACTGTACCGAATAACCGGCCTGCGTCAGGGCGGCGGCCTGAGCCTTGCACCTGTCCCGCACGCCTTCAATGATGAGTACCAGCTGTGATTGCTTGCTGTTCATAGACCAACCCTGCTACACAAGTCTTGCTCTATACCTGCCATGACCGAATGCAAGGCAGAGAATGCGCAACGACCCTTGATTGCCTTGTTTCGGCCATCACGGGAGAGTCTTGAATAAAGTATAAAAGGGGCCTGTGATTAAAGAGGCTGTGTGATTAAAGGGGCCGGATACATTATTCAACCAGAAAATGTATCCGGCCCCTTTTATTCATAATCACCAATGCCAGTCCAGAAAAATGAAACCTGCAATGAGTGCGCCAAAGCACACCACACCTGTTCCGACACCCCAGAATAACTTCCGCTCGATTGCACGTAACTGCATATATTCCCTATCAAACCTTGGCAGACCGACAACATTCCTGCGATGGAGTATCTTCAGGGCAGGATGACCGCCATGCCAGCTTCTTGCGACGATATTCAATTCTGACCAGAGCCCGGGGCGCTCTTTCTGCAGCCAGCTGGAAATCCGGCTGGCTTTTCGTGACAGCCGGATCTGGCACACAAAGGCATAGACGATGGAAACGCCAGCCAGTACAAGCAGAATTTTTATCCCGGGACTTGTCACTGACTCACTATTATTCCCGTTACAGGGCACAGGGGTGACAGAATTATTTGACAGCTAACCATCACATCCCGTGGATAATTGATCCACCCTTTTTTATTGTCACAAGATCTGTTCCCCTTATTGCTTTTCAGGGATGCTCAAGACTGAATATATATCCGGCCCTTTTTATTGCGTTGCGCTGCAAAACATTGTTAGGCATTCAGCCGGGAAGAGACCCAACATATTTCAGCACAAGGATGACAAGCAGCAGTACGGCTGATATAAATAGTCCGACCCAGGTTCCCTTTTCCAGATATTCATCGCGCGCGCGGTATTCCTCCACCTCGGGCCCCGAGATTAGGCCCTTCGTGATCAGGACCTCAACGCCTGCCCAAGTATTTCGTTTAGCAAGCCAATGGAGGTTATTCCATTCTTCTGGATGGTTTCCCCTTGCCCATCCTGCCGCCTTATGAGCATTGAAGCTGCGGCGGATCCAGCAGACAACCCCGTACAAGCCTGGCAGTGCGGCAACCACAACAAGGATGTTTTCAGTGGTCGTATCCATTTCTCCAATGCACAATGGGGTCAGACTCGATTGATTCGACAGAATAACATCATATCAATCGTGTGAAATCAATGTGAAATCAAGGGGGTCTGGCCCTATTGATTTGGGGTAGTAATACCGGAATCTGGCCCCATTTAATACTGACTACAATGACCTGTTACAGTGAAAATAATTAAACACAGACATCCGGAATTCATGCAAGCCAGGCGCAGCCATTGAAACCGATACCCTTCAGCAACCGTTACGTGAACCTGGGCAAGGACTTCTACGCCAGGACCACACCCGCGCCCGTTCCGGAGCCGGCGCTGATTCTTTTCAATCATGTACTGGGCGATGAACTCGGGCTGTCAGACACCTGCCTGAACTCACCCGAGGGTACGGCCATCTTTGCCGGCAACCGTGTCCCGGACGGCGCCGCACCCCTGGCGATGGCCTATGCGGGTCATCAATTCGGTCATTTCAATCCGCAGCTCGGTGATGGCCGTGCCCTCCTGCTGGGCCAGCTTGCCGGCCCTGACGGCGCTCAATTTGACATCCACCTGAAAGGCTCCGGGCGCACGGTCTTTTCGCGCGGCGGTGACGGGCGTTCCGCCCTGGGGCCGGTGCTGCGCGAATACCTGGTCAGCGAGGCCATGGCGAAGCTGGGCGTGCCGACGACACGCGCACTGGCCGCAGTCACGACGGGCGAAGCGGTTGCCAGGGAACAATTATTGCCCGGCGGGGTGATTACCCGTATCGCCACCAGCTTCGTGCGTGTCGGCACCTTCGAGTATTTTTCGTCGCGAGGCGACCTGGATGCCGTCACAAAACTGGCCGATTACGTCATCGAACACGAATATCCGGCGTGTTGCGATGCACCACAGCGATATCTCGCCTGGTTTGAGGCGATGATCGACCGGCAGGCGGCGCTGATCGCACAGTGGATGCAGTTCGGTTTCATCCACGGCGTGATGAACACCGACAACATGTCGATAGCCGGCGAAACCATCGACTACGGCCCGTGCGCGTTCATGGATCATTACGCACATGACCAGGTGTACAGCTCGATCGATCAACACGGACGCTACGCCTACAACAAGCAGCCCTCGATCGGATTGTGGAATCTGACACGCCTCGCGGAATCCCTCCTGCCCTTGCTGGCAGATAACACCGGGGCCGCTGTTGAGGCTGCAAAAGCGGCATTGAGCAACTTTGCACGGCTGTACGAGGGTTACTGGCTCGACGGGATGCGGCAAAAGACCGGCCTTGAGACCCGCCTCGATGAGGACAAGGCGCTGATCGATGAACTGTTTGAAGTGATGGCCGTGAACCATGCAGATTTCACGCTGACGTTTCACTTTCTGTCGGGGCTGTCTATCGAATCAACGGACCGTGACATCAATGCACGTGCCCTGTTCAGCGAACCCGAACCATTCGATCACTGGATAGCGCAATGGCGCGCGCGCCTGCGCCGGGAGGGCAGTGACGATGAAGCCCGCCAGGCGCGGATGCAGGCGGTCAATCCTGTCTATATTCCCCGAAACCACCAGATAGAAGCGGCCATCCGCGCGGCGGAGGATCATGCAGATTATTCGGTGTTCCATGACCTGCACGCGGTGCTGCAAAACCCTTACGAGCGACAGGCACAGAAAGATGCGTATATGCAACCGCCCGAACCGGACGAGGTCGTTCACCAGACCTTTTGCGGGACGTAGGATCAATCGAGTCTGGCACCATTGATTTTTTTGTATTTGTACTCCGTGCGAGAGGTGACGAGTCGATAGAACAGGGGAATAAAGAAGATCGCCAGGAAAGTCGCGGCCAGCATGCCGCCGACCACGCCGGTGCCGACGGCATGACGCGCACCGGCACCGGCACCTGTCGAGACGGCCAGGGGTAACACGCCCAGGATAAATGCCAGTGACGTCATCAGGATCGGACGGAAGCGCAGGCGTGCCGCCTCCAGTGCCGCCTCGGCCGCCGACAGTCCTTCCTCCTTTTTATAGAGGGCATACTCGACAATCAGGATGGCGTTCTTCGCGGCAAGCCCCAGCAGGGTCACCAGGCCGATCTGGAAATAGACATCGTTGTTCAGATCGCGCAGCCACACGGCGGCCAGCGCACCGAAGGTGCCGAACGGCAGTGCCAGCAGTACGGCAAAGGGCAAAGACCAGCGCTCGTACTGCGCAGCAAGAATCAGGAACACCATGACCACCGCCAGGCTCAGCGCAATATTGGAGGTGCCGCCGGAGCGCTTCTCCTGGTAGGAAGCCGATGTCCACTCATAGCTGAAAGTGCGCGGCAGCGTTTTATCGGCAATCTCTTCGACGATCGCGAGCGCCTGGCCCGAGCTGACGCCCCCTGCCGCACTGCCGAAGATCTTGACGGCCTGCAGGTTGTTGTAGCGGTCCAGCGTTTCCGGTCCCGACGTGTGCCTGACCTGTGCGAGCGCGGACAGGGGCACCTGGGTGCCATCACGGGCGGGCACGAACAGGGCACCGATGTCCTGTGGACTGGCGCGGTACTGCGGCTCGGCCGACATCTGCACCTGCCATGTGCGTCCGAATTTATTGAAGTCGTTGACATAGTAGGTGCCCAGCGTCGCCGATATGGTGGTGAACAGGCTATCGATATCGACATCCAGCAGCTTGGCACGATCACGGTCAACATCGACATAGAGCTGTGGTACACGCGATCGCCACAGCGACAGCGGCTGTTCAATCCGTTCATCCTGTCGCAGTGCATCCAGTAACTGCTCACTCGCTGCGGCCAATGCCTTCGGGCCGCCGGTACCGCGGTTTTGCAGGTACAACTCGAAACCGCCGGCGTTGCCGAGACCGAAGATCGGCGGCGGCCCGAATGCAATCACCATGGCTTCCTTGATACCGGCAGACTTCATCATCAGCTCGTCAACCATGTCGCTGATCGAGCGTTCACGCTCGTCCCAGTGCCGTGCAGCGACAAAAATCGTGGCGGCACTGTTGCGAAATCCGCCGCCGAGAAAGTCCATACCGGCGAAGGCCACCACGTGCTCGGCATCCGGGTCGGCACGCATGATATCTATGACGCGCTGTGTCACCGCCTCGGTGCGAGCAAGACTGGATCCATCGGGAAGAAACGCCGCGCCGATGTAATAGCCCTGGTCCTCATCCGGCACCAGTGCACCCGGCGTGATCTGCCACAACCACACCGCGGCCACCACCATCAGCAGATACAGCATGACACCCAGGCCGGTGCGCCGCAGCAGAAAGCCGACTCCGCCAAGGTAATGGCCGGTTATGCGCGCAAAACCGGCATTAAAGGCGTTGAAGAACCGGCCCGGCTGGCGCGCCTGTCCACGGAGAATAATCACCGACAGCGCAGGCGTCAGCGTCAGCGCGACAAAACCGGAAAGGATGACCGCAATCGCAATGGTAACGGCAAACTGGCGATACAGTTCGCCGGTCAGCCCGCCGAGAAAGGCGATCGGAATAAACACGGCACACAACACCAGCACGATCGCGATGACCGGGCCGGTCACCTCGCGCATGGCCTGCAAGGCTGCCTCGCGCGCCTCCTTCTGCTGTTCGTGCATGATGCGCTCGATGTTCTCCAGCACCACGATCGCATCGTCGACCACTATGCCGATAGACAGCACCATGCCGAACAGGGTCAGGGTGTTGATGGTATAGCCCAGCAGGTGCAGGCCAACGAAGGTACCGAGCAACGAGACCGGCACGGCGATGACCGGTATCAGCGTCGCGCGCCAGTTCTGCAAGAACACATACACCACCAGCACCACCAGCAGGATCGCCTCCGCCAGCGTCTTCAGCACCTCCCGGATCGAGACCTCGACGAAACGGGTCGTGTCGTACGGTATGCGGTAGTCCAGCCCTTCCGGGAAGTCACCGGCCAGCCCTGCCACGGTCGCCTTGACCTCGTCACCCACGGCAAGGGCATTGGCGCCGGGCTCCAGGAAGATACCGACCAGCGTGGCGGGCTTGCCGTTGTACAGGCCGGTAAAATCATAGTCCTTCGAACCCAGCTCGATGCGCGCAATGTCCTTCAGGCGCAGCAGCGAAGCATCCTCGCCGGTACGGATAATGATGTCACCGAATTCCGCGGCACTCGACAGGCGACCCCTGGCGTTGATGGTGTAGACCAGCTCCTGGCCGTCACCGATCGGCGGCTGGCCA
This sequence comes from uncultured Ectothiorhodospiraceae bacterium, assembly GCA_947258945.1. Taxonomy (GTDB): domain Bacteria; phylum Pseudomonadota; class Gammaproteobacteria; order UBA9214; family UBA9214; genus UBA9214. Next base: position 7,666 of record CAMYKJ010000003.1, on the reverse strand, counting down.
ATCTTGCCGGCGGCAAACTGTGCATTCTGCTCACGAATGGCGCTGACAATCTCGTCGACGGTTACGCCCAGTTCCGCCATCCGGTCAGGCCGCAGCCATATACGCATGGCGTAGTCCTTCGCGCCGAATATCTGCACATTGGTGGTGCCGGGTATGCGCTTCAGGCGGTCGAGTACATTGAGCGTGACGTAGTTACTGGTTTCGATATCATCGTAGCGTCCGTCCGGCGAGATAAAGGCGAGCACCTGCAGAAACGCCGAGGAGCCCTTCTCCACTACCACGCCCTGGCGCCGCACCTCTTCGGGCAGGCGCGGTTCGGCCTGCTTGACGCGGTTGTTGACGTTAAGCGCCGCCTGGTCGACATCGGTACCGATCTCGAAGGTGACCTGGATTTCCAGCAGGCCGCTCGAGGCCGAGGTCGAACTCATGTACATGAGATCTTCCACGCCGTTGATGGCATTCTCGATCGGCGCCGCGACGGTCTGTTCGAGGGTTTCCGCCGATGCCCCCGGGTAAACGGCACGCACGGTGACGACCGGCGGAGCGATCTCCGGATACTGCGCGATCGGCAGCACACGCATGGCCAGCAGGCCGGCGAGCACCAGGAAAATGGAGATGACCGCCGCGAAGATCGGCCGGTCGATGAAGAACCGCGAAACGATCATGGCCCGCCGGCAGGCGCCGCGCTGTCAGCCGGCTCGCTCGCTGCGGTCGACACCGGCATGCCGGGATAGAAGATCCGTGCCGTCCCGTCGACAATCACACGGTCGCCGGCGGCCAGCCCGTTCGCAATCACCCACAGCTTTTCGATGCCTTCCGGGCCATCGGTCTCAAGCCATTCCCCGACCTCGACCGGCCGCGAGTTCGCGACGGTCATGCCGTTCTCGCCCGCTTCCGCCACGTAGACGAACTTGCCATTGGTGTCTTCCAGTAACGCACGTTGCGGAACGGCGAGTGCACCGGGCAGCACCCCGCCCAGGATGCGAACCCGCACGAACTGTCCGGGGCTGAGCAGGCTGTCCGGATTCGGCAGTGTCGCGCGCATGGCAAAGGCCCCGGTGTTTGCATCGGTGCGGTAGTCGGTGAAATCGACCAGCCCGGTATGTGCAGAGGGCGTGTCATCCGCCAGCAGGACCTCGACCTGTATCGCATTCGCCGCCGGCATGACCAGGCGGCCGGCCGCCCGTTGACTGTCCATGGCCAGGCGCTCGTTTTGCGAAATGGAGAACTGCACATACAGCGGATCGGTTTGCGCCATGCGTGCCAGCGGTCCGGAGGTCTGCGAGACCAGAGCGCCCTCGACTTCCAGTGCACGGCCCATACGCCCGGCAATCGGTGCGACCACGTCGGTATAGCCGAGCTCCAGGCCGGCCTGCGTCACCTCCGCCTCGGCGGCCTCGACCTCCGCGCGGGCGCGGTCACGGCTGGAGCGCGCATCATCCAGGTCGCGCTGACTGACGGTTTTTCTCTCGGCCAGCGGCGCAAGACGCTTCACCTCGCGCTGGGCCTGCGCCAGCGAGGCCCGGGCCTCGGCCAGCCTTGCACTCGCCTCGCGCTTGCCGGCCGCAAACGGGGCGGCATCAATGTGGAACAGTACCGCGCCGGCCTCGACCTGGCTGCCCTCCTCGAACAGCCGCTGTTCAATCAGTCCGGACACACGCGGGCGTATCTCGATCTCGCGCGAGGCCGCCAGCCGACCGACATACTCAAAGCGCGCCGGTAAATCACGCGGTGCCAGCGTGATGGCAGTGACCTGCTGCGGTGGCGGCATGGCATCTTCCGCCTGCGGGTTATTCTCCGCACTACAGCCTGCCAGCACTACCGCGGCCAGCAGCCATGGCTGAGAATATTTCATGGCAATGGCAGTACGGAAAAGCGCGAACAAAACAGATGTCTCCCTGAAATAATCGACAAACAGATTACCACGGATCAATGAGGTCAGACTCGACAGATCCACGAAAACGCGGTCTGTCACCTGTTGTTGCTAGTGTTCACCTTTGGTACGCAATAGTCCCGCCAGGCGGTTTCCCTGTTTTTGCGGTCCGCCGCGCGGGAAGATGGCATGCAGATGGTGGTTGCTGCCAAGCTCCGCCCCCCACAGCTTGCTGAAGTGCCTGATGATCTCGCGCACATTGGCCTGTACCCCGTGTTGCTCATAGAAGTCCCGCAGAAAACGGATCACCTCCCAGGTTTCATCGGTCAACACAAGACCTTCATACTCGGCCTCGGCGCGTACGAAGCCTTCGGACCAGTCGTCCAGGTTGACCAGGTAACCTTCACTGTCGGTTTGAACCTCCCGTTCATTGACCCTGAGCGTACGGGTCTGCATGCCGGGATAGGCAACGCTGCCGCCTGCACCGCCCCCGGGCGATCCATACTCATCCACCGCGTCGGCATCGGTCGGCGACCAGAGGCTGATATCAATATCGCCCTCGAGACGGCCATGGTAGCGGGAGACTCCGTTGATCACGACCTTGCCGCTGGCGGGTGGCAAATCAAACAAAGCGGTACCGTTGCGGTCGGTATTGCCCCGAACAGGGTGTTCAGGGTTGGTGTCAAGATAGAGGACTACCGGGGTCCGCTTGAGTGGTTCATTGGTGAATTTCATTGATACATGGACGCGCAGCATGCCGTCGCCTCCCACTGTGAACTTCGATCAATGGGGTAGCTACCTCTAATCATCAGACAATTTTGACTATCTATATAAGCAAAAACTGGGATCTGACCCCTGTTTTTGATTCAGCGATGATTTCCGTGACTGAGCGCATAACCGGTGAATCCACCCAGCAGCAGGCCGAGCAGCAGGTCGTCGTCGCTGTCACTGTAGTATCCGTACGGGCGTCCACCGTAACGGTAATTATGACCGTACCTGTGGCCATAGCCGCGATAACCACGATGACGATTGTACCCGTGACCACGTTTATAACCGCCATGGCCGCGATGCTGCTTGTACCCGTGACCGCCGCTGTAGCCGTGCCCGTATCCGCCATGGTACCTATCGCCGGCCAGCGCCGGGCCGGACATACCCAATGAGACGGCAAAGATAGCCGCGACAACGGTCTTTACTGTGTTCTTCGCATTCATAAGATACTCCTTTTTCTCGAGTTTGTGCCTCAGTTATGGCTAACGCGGTGCCGGCCAAAAGGGTGACAATGGCAAACAGCAGTAAAGAGCAGAGTAAAGGGGACAGATTTATTCAGTAAAGGGGACAGATTTATTTGGCAACTATTAAATGCGATGTCAGTGCGATTGCACACCGCTAAATAAATCTGTCCCCTTTGGCAGTCCCCTTTGGCAGTCCCCTTTGGCACCTTTGGCAGCCTAAATAAGCTGAAAATCAGCCACGCTTCAAAGAGAAAATCCTGTTGAATTATTAGCTTGCGGAGGTCCGACCCCGGCCATTGATTTCAAAAACTGCCTTGAACTGCCGATGACCTGATGAGAACGGCCGATTTCGTCAAGGAGGACGTATGCAGATGGCGGCTCGCAAAACAGCTTCCGGTTGCAGGATCCAGGGATTCACACTGGTAGAAGTGGTTATCGTCCTGTTGGTTCTGGGAATTCTTGCGTCAATTGCAATACCCAGGTTCGTGGACCTGCGAAGAGATGCATTACTTGGCACCTTGAAAGGGATCGAGGGTGCACTTCACAGCACCATGTCGATATATCAGCCACTTGCCGCGATCAGGGGTGTGAAAACCGGGTACCTCCCGGTGAACGGGGAAAATGTCCTGTTCCATTCCGGCTTCCCGGAAGGACACTGGAATCAAGCGTTTCGCTACATACTCGATATCTCTACCAAATCACGCAATACAGGAGCAGGTGCCCGTTGTACGCAAAATCGGCTTTGCGGCGTGGGCAATCGGACTTCCATTCCGACTGTCGCAGGAACAACGGGTGGTCGCGGGGTCATAATATGGCCGGAGGGATTTCGTATCAACGAACGCTGCTTTGCCTATTATTACAACCGCCATGATGGCAGTTACCCCGATATCGGGGTGGTCGATACAGGCTGTAGTTAATTGGTGTCAAGGGCGAACCGGACCTGGAAATTAGGGGACAGACCACGTTTTCTAATTGCCGGTGAAGTTAAATCGTGGTCTGTCCCCTGTTGTTTTATTTTGCAGGATTTTCAGGGCTTGTAGGCTTTAACATCTCCAGGTTGTCTCAACATTTTATTGACCTCGTCGAGATGCAGCTCCTCTTCTACAATCATCTCTCTTGCATATTCCTCCAGAAGCACAATTTTTCCTTCTTCCGCAAGTTTCAGCAAATCATAATAGGCATCAAGCGCTGCCTGTTCATGTTCCAGACTTTCCCGAAGAATATCGCCGATGTCATGCTTCTCTGTTTCGAGTAGCGAACCAATTTTTAACGATGGATGCCCACCCAAAAGTGTAACCATCTCTCCTGCCCTGTGAGCATGAGTTAATCCCTCCTGGGCATTACTCTTCATCCAGCCAACGATGGGAATTCTGTTATACCCAAAAACCATTAGGGAATAATGCGTATAACGTACAACGCCAGCCAGCTCGAGCTCCATTATCCTGTTTAGAAGCTTGATTACCTTCTTTGTATCTGCTTTGCTCATTCCAGACTTCCTCCGTTGCAACTACTTACAAACAAAAGGGGGCCAAAAAACAAAAACAGCGTAACAGGGGTCATTTCCTGGTTTTAGCTAATATTAGGAAAAACTGGTATCTGACCCCTGTTTTTTCCACTGTTTTTTCATTGATTATTTGACATGGATGGTGATCTTCTCGGAAATGATCGGGGGATCATGCGGTATGTGGTTCATGTCACCCATGATCAGCTGCAGGGTATGCCGGCCGGCTGACAGCTCGATGCTGGTCTCGGTCTGTCCGCCGCCAAAATGCTTGTGATGCGCATCGGCCGGCAGCGGCCGGTCCGGTGCCGGCTGTGCGGAGAGATCAATGAGCAAATGGTGGTGCCCCGTCTTCGGCTTGTCGCGCGGGCGTGCGTGCAAACACCGAACCTGCAAGCAAACTGGCTGAAACAATGATAACTGTCAGGAATTTCGCAGCCATGACCCACCTCCTTTCCAGTCAGCCATATACAGCGCCTCAGACGGGCGACGAGCAGTTGCGCGTCCCGGTCCACAGGTACTGCGGTTGAGGCCTGTTAAACGCTGATGCGCCCTACAATCATAGTCGAGAAATCCGGAAAGGGTATAGACACCACGGAATAATTGAGGTCAGAACACAATTTCGTCCAAGAGATTAAAGGGGACTGAGGGATTAAATTTTATCCCCTCCGTCCCCTTCTATTTACAATTGAAAAAATAGGCCAAATAAACGTGGTCTGCCCCCTATTTCTTCGCGGAGGCCCGGCGCCGCACACACCGACCCGGCATATTTGTCTGGCGTGAACTTACCATTGACTGATCAGCGGACTATGATACTAGTGAACGCCTCGAATCAGGATTTACACCCACCAGCCCCATAGACCTACCTGGGCATACTGCAGAGGAGACTGTGATGAGCAATAAGAACAACCGCCTGTTGGTCCTGGGATGCCTGTTGTTTACCTGCTGGTCGATGGATGTGGTGGCCCAAAGCAGCGAAGAACAGGAAATGCAGCAGATGCTGGAGATGATGAAAGGTCAAGGCATGGACCCGCAACAGTTACAACAGATGGAGGGTTTCATGCAGAACATGAAGCAGATGGAGATGCAGAAGAAGAACGCCGAGCTGGCGAAAAAACAGCAGGCCTTTGAAACCGAAACCGCAGGCCAGGGAACCGCGACGGTCGAGGTGGAGGGCAGGCGTTATGATCTCAAGGTAACGCGCTGCGAGGTCAGGGACAGCAAGCAGGGTATCTTCACCATTCAGGCGCGTCAGGCACCGGGACTGGATGAGGGTGAACTGTCGATCCACAGCGCTGGCCCGGATCGCCAGCAATCCGTGAATTTCTCCATTCGCACACGGCCACCGACCAACTATACCGGCCGGAGTCAGGAGTTGATGCTTGATGGCAAGGCACTGTCCTGGCAGGGGCAGGTCGAGTCCAGCAACCGCAGGCTGTCAATGACCCTCAGCGTCAGCTGTGGTGCAGAGGCGGTCTTTTACGACACGGCCTCGCGTGAACGCCCCGACGCAGCCGCCAATGTCGTGACCCTCTACCTGGGGCCCGAGACCTACACATTCCAGGCAGGGCGCTGTTCCACCGAGCCCTACCGCGTTGGCAACTGGGAGGTGTTCTTCGAGGCCACCGCCACCGGCAGTTTTCGCGGTCAGCCGGCCATCGTGCTGCTCACCAGCGGCCGTGGCATAGCCGGAACCGAAAGTGCGGGCGCCGGCGAGTCCCACGGCCTGGATCTTTTACTTGGCGAGATAACCCCTGAACAGCGCCAGCTTTCACCGCGCGCCCTGGAACAGCAACTCACGGAAAAAGTCAATTCGTACCGGAACCAGCGGATGGCTGCCCATGAAAAGAAATACGGCAAGGCCTACTGGGACACATTGCCGCCCGCAGAAATGTCCGCGGCAATGAATGCATCGAGTGCGGAGATGAGTGCAATATTGGCGCAGGCGGATGCCATGCAGTTCCCGTCCGCCGATAGCTCTAATGGAATGACCACGTTCAACGGCCAGGACATCGTGTATCACGGTCCGCCAATGCGCACCAGCGATGCCGAGCGTGCACCGGTCTTCCGGGAGTTGTCGGCGAGGCCGGAGGTCTTTTTGACTTGTGGTAGCTAGGACCCAAAGGGGACAGATTTATTTGGTAACTATTGAATGCGCTGTCAGTGCGATTGCACACCGCCAAATAAATCTGTCCCCTTTGGTAAAACATTATCATTGATAATAGCTGGTATAATTTTCATTCCTTTCAGAACAGGTAATTTTCTGATCAGCAGCGGAAAGCCTCTCTGCGCCTCATCGCGGACCGATGGAATACCTCCATTAAGTCTGACCCTTTTTAATCCGATGAAAAAAAGATATCGCCGTAATACGCGGTGACACTGCCCATACTGTTGTCCGTATCGGTCATCAATGCAACCGCGTCAACATAGCGAATATCCTCACCGAAGATGGCCTTGAGATCTTGCAGCACGTTGCGTTTCTCGGTGTACCATTCCGACACATCATCCTGACTGGAACGCAGCGCCATCATCATCGCATTCCTGCCGGCAAAGGCATTCGGCCAGATAGTTTGTTTTACCGAAGCATTCGCCCATACATAGTTCAGCGCCCGGGTTTTCCAGAAGAACATGCCACCGCTCACAACGACATAGATTCTGGCTGCATAATCATCACCGGACCTGGTCTGCTCGTTCTTCGTATCGAGCCTGTTTTCTACCCGCCATACCCAGTTCAGGAACGGATAACGATGCAGATCAATACGCTGCTTTCGGTATAACCCGGATGCACTGCCATCGCTTCGGGCCCGCAGTACCCGCTTGCCATCAAGCTCCGTGAACCCGTAGCGGGTCTCATCGCTGAATTTCTTTTCCTGCCAGTCTGCGAGTTGTCCGTCGGAAAACTGCCCGACATCCAGTCGCTGCAGCTCACCCGCATCTGCAGCCAGGCAGAATCCGAATATCAGGCCAGCGAGGAGATACAGTTTCCAGTGAAAGTTTTCAGCCCGCATATTAAGAAAGGATATTAATGCACCCAAAGGGGACAGATTGATTTGGTAACCA
>CAMYKJ010000002.1 GCA_947258945.1 uncultured Ectothiorhodospiraceae bacterium | reverse complement strand
GGTGACGCAATGCGTCACTTTCTGCCCCTTAATGTGCGCCAGTTCTCAAAAAATTGACGGTGGCAGCGCGAACAATCCGTATAATCCTACCACCCCTGTCGTTGCGGGTTTACCGAGCTTAACAATTTTTCTCTTGCTTATTATGTACTTGTAGCGCACATTACGCAGACTCGCCGATTGAAGTCCGAAGCGACAAAAAGTTGGCACGTAATGTGAATGATAATATTCAGCCAAAGAAACCGGGCAAATGTCCGATACCAAGGCTGTCAGGTAACCCGGTGTCGGGCGACCACAACCAAGCATCACCGATTGAAACAAGAGGATTAACCATGAAACAGCAAAAAGGTTTTACACTGATCGAACTCATGATCGTGATCGCCATTATCGGCATCCTGGCCGCTATCGCGATCCCGGCCTATCAGGATTACACGGTCCGCTCCAAGGTCTCTGAAGGCCTGAACCTGGCCGGCGCCGCCAAGCTGGCCGTCTCCGAGGTCTATGACTCACTGGGCACCATGCCGACCAACCAGGCCAGCTACGGCCTGCCGCAGGCTGACAGTATCTCGGGTACCTATGTTTCGTCTGTAGCAGTCACCGGCGGCGTCATCACCATCGCCTACCTGACGACTGTCGGCGGCACCCCGAACCAGGGTGGTAATAACATCGTCATCACCCCGGATACCAGCAGTGGCGGTTCGGTCAAGTGGGACTGCCGAGCCGGCAGCATCCTGGACAAGTATCGTCCGGCCAACTGTCGTTAAGATACGTACTTGCAAGCCTGAAACGCCCCGCACTGCGGGGCGTTTCTTTTTATGCCGGCAGTGGCCCGGACGCTCGCACGACCGGCTATGATATATTTCGCTTTCCTGCCGATATAAGTACTCAGTGACTCACCCGACACCACCGGTAAGGACATGACCCGCCACCTGCACCTCAGCCCGAACGTGGCATTCCTGCTCTGCTGCCTGCTGGCGGCAGTAGTCTATTTCCCCGGCCTGAGCGGCGACTACCTGTTCGACGATACCACCAACCTGCTTGGCAACAAGGCACTGGAAATCGAGTCGCTGGATGCAGACACACTCCACAAGGCGGCCTTCTCGGCCAAATCCGGTGAGCTGCGCCGGCCGGTGAGCATGGCCAGCTTCGCCCTTAACCGCTACTTCTTTGGCATTGACCCGTATTCCTACAAGCTCATCAATCTCATTACCCACCTGCTGACCGGGCTAGGCCTGTTCCTGCTCACCCGGCAAATCGTCGGCAGTTACCGCGATCTGCACAGGCCCGATCTGTCACCCGGGATCATGCGCTGGCTGCCGGTCGCTGTCGCCGGCCTGTGGCTGGTCCATCCACTCAATCTGACCTCCGTCCTGTACATCGTGCAACGCATGACCAGTCTGTCCAGCCTGTTCACGGTCATTGCCCTGTGCCTGTACATGGCCGGGCGTCGCCGCATGCTGGACGACCGTCACGGATTGTTACTGATTGTCGGCGGCCTGTGTGTCTTTGGCGGGCTGTCGATATTCAGCAAGGAGAGCGGCATCCTGTTGCTGCTGTATCTTCCGGTGCTGGAACTGACGCTGTTCCATTTCCGCAAGCGGAGTGGTTCACCGGACAGGCAAATAATCGCCTTTTTCCTGGCCTGTATCATCCTGCCACTGGCGGCCGGCGCCCTGTATTTCGGTGCAAACTTCGAGTCCTACCTCACGTACGGAGGGCGCAGCTTCACCCTGGCAGAGCGACTGCTCACCGAGGCCCGGGTGCTGATTTTCTACCTGCAGATGATCCTGATGCCCACGGTCCAGGAACTCGGTCTTTACCATGATGACTTCGAGCTATCCAGGGGACTGCTATCGCCCCCTGCCACGCTGTATTCAGTCGTCTTCCTCGGCGGCCTGCTGGCCGGTGGCCTGCTGTTGCGACGCCGGCTGCCGCTGGTCAGCCTCGGCATACTCTGGTTCATAAGCGGGCACCTGCTGGAATCGACCATCCTGCCGCTGGAGCTGGTCCACGAACACCGTAATTACCTGCCCGGTTTCGGCATTATCCTGGCCCTTGCCGGCCTGGTGATTCGCCTGCCCGCCAGGCGGCTGGCACCGGTTATCCAGGTTGCTGCACCGGCGCTCCTGCTGGTCCTGTTTGCCTCGACCACCTGGTTGCGCAGCACGCAATGGTCAAACAATGTCGACCATTCCGTCTATGAAGCGCGGCACCACCCGCAATCGCCGCGCGCGGTCTTTGCGGCCGGCCGCATACATGCCCGGCTGGCGCTACAGGGGCATACAGAGAGTATTGACAAGGCCTACGAATACCTCGGCAAGGCCAGTGCACTGGATCCCACCGGGATTATGCCGGATGTCACCATGCTCAAGCTGGATTACCTGCTTGAGCGCGAGGTCGATCCGGGTCGCTTTGACGAGATTGTCAGCCGCCTGGAGCGCTATCCACTGACGGCCACCGACACTAGCAGCCTGCAGGATCTGGCAGATTGCCTGGGCGGCAAATGCAGCATGGCACCCGAGACGGTCGACCGGATATTTCACGCCGCGCTCAAGAACTGGAATACACGTCTCAAGACCGTCTATGCCTATTACATTATCAACCAGCGTGGCAAATTTCTCGAAGGACTGGCGCTGTTCGAACGCGTCGTCGAACGCCGGCCTGAAGAACCGCAGCACTGGAAAAATCTCATCAATTTGCTTATGGTCATGAACAGATTCGACGAGGCACAACAGCGGCTTGATCAATTCAGGGATCTGCGCCCCTACGGCAGCAGCGAAGCGGATTTCAGGATATTGCAGGACGACATCGACAGGAATCGACTTGAATTTGCACAGTCGTATAACGCAGTAGCGGAAAGCAACCGTCCATGACATCTGAAATCAGCATCATCCTGCCGGCGAAGAATGAAGCGGAGACCCTGCAGACACTGCTGCCGGTCCTGCGCAGCGAATTTCCCGACGAGGAAATCATCGTAGTTGACGACGGCTCCACCGATGACACCCCGGAAGTCTGCGCGGCACACGGGGTCAACACCATCCGGCATATTTATTCGTTGGGTAACGGCGCCGCGATCAAGACGGGCGCACGCAATGCGACGGGTAACATCCTGGTGTTCATGGATGCGGATGGCCAGCACCGATCCGAGGACATCAGGGGGCTGATCAGCATGATTAATGACGGCTATGATATGGCTGTCGGGGCACGCCAGCTGGACACGCATGCGTCACTGGCACGACGGATCGGCAACACCCTCTACAACAAGCTGGCAAGCTGGATGACCGGTTATCAGGTCGATGACCTGACGTCGGGCTTTCGTGCGGCACGTGCGCGCCACTTCAAAAAATTTCTCTATCTGCTGCCGAACAAGTTCTCCTATCCGACGACCAGCACCATGGCGTTCTTCAGGTCCGGCCTGCCGGTTGGTTATATGCCCATACAGGCCAGACAGCGCAGCGGCGAGCGCAAGAGCCATATACGAGTGTTCCATGATGGCTTCCGATTCCTCATTATCATCCTGAAGATCGGCGCCCTGTTTTCACCCATGCGGTTTTTCCTGCCGATCAGTGCATCCCTGTTTCTGGCCGGCCTGATGTATTACGGCTACACCTATATGGCCTGGGGCCGCCTGACAAACATGAGCGCCATCCTGTTCCTGTCGTCACTGCTGACTTTCCTGATAGGCATTCTATCCGAGCAGGTGTCGGCACTGCATTACAAGGATATTTCGGATACCCGGCGTCGTACCCGTCGCTAGTACGCAACCCGCGCCCCCCGGGCGGGACACGGACCGTTTTCTGCGCACGCGTCCTGCAACTGTCAACTGTAACGCTTCACACGTTTCCAGTCAGACAGGCCGGCCAGTTTCTGCCTGATTATTTGCGCATCGAACAGGCAATAAAACACTCCCCACGCAAACCGCGGGATGTCGCCGAACAGTGATAACCAGTCTGTCCGGGTGGCATCCATCTCCTCCAGCAGCTCGTCAAGGTCATAGCCCATCACCGCGAGGCGCTCGCGCCCGATCCACTGCAGGTAGCGCCGGCACCACCTGCGCCGCAGCGGGTTATTGATCGTCGACTTCCACTTTTCCATGGGGCGGGTGCTCACCGACCGGTATTCATCAACACCGATCGGATCACCCATAATTCCGCTCAAGCGCGTCTCGGGCAAAACGTCCAGCATACCCGGTGCAGGCTCCATCCCGAGGTAATGCATCACGCGACCGAGCTCCTGCTCCGGCGACTGCAGCAGGGTTTCATACTGAAGGGCCAGGGTTGACTCGCTGTTTGCCCGGTAGACATCGATCAGTCTTTCCAGTCCGTCAAACAGGTCGACCTTGTAGATGTAGATATTCCACTTGCCGTCACCCCAGGTTTCGATCATCGACGACACGACGGCGAGCGGATTTCTCCACAGGAAAATGAACTTTCCGTCCGCGAACATGCTGATAACATCATCCGCAATCAGCGCGTAGCGCGGCGTCTTGTCCAGGAAATAGCGCGCACCCTCATCGGACAGCTTTTCATACAGCGCGGTCATTGCCTCCGCCAGGCACTCCAGGTAGTCCTGTTTGCCGCGGGGCAGCCGGCCCAGCACGTCTGCGAGGGCCTGGCTTGACCAACTGTGCGAGTACTCCGCAATGACACCCTCCTGCCTGAGCGCATAGACGTGCGGCAACAGGACCCAGGGCTCCGCGACAGTCGATATGTTGCTGTCGACCGACAGGATCCGCTGCAGCAGCGTTGAGCCGGACCGCGGCAGGGAAAACAAAATAATGGGATTTTGCATCGAATTCGCGCCGCTAGAATTTCATGCCAGGCATCTGCGAATGTGTCTGAATTTTTCCAACACCGTACCCAGACTGCTCAACTGTCGAAACTTCATGTTTTCGGACACAATACGCTCATCTGGATACGAAAATTTCTGAAACCTGAAATCCGCGACTTTCGCCCATAAATTATCATGGTGAAATATGTTCAAGTCACGACAATGCACGCCGCTACCGTCATGGCCAATATTCTGAACCAGTGACTGTCTCGGGTACACCGTATACCAGTCATGCAACACTTGTTGATACATTATTTTCAAATCCAGCGCGTCTATTATTCCGGCAACATCACGGTCAATTAATCGGGGAATATCAGGACCGTTTTTGACCAGCTTGCGATGGAATTCCCGATTTCTCATTTTATTTCGATATTCTTGCGGGTCGATTTTCTCTTCAATTCTGTCGAATTTCTTTTTCCAGCTTCCAAAGCCCCATGCATTAAATCTTTGCAGAAAGAAAACATCATTTACATAGTCTTGAGGTAGCCTGATCGGTGGTGTATATCCGGTAATACTGATCACCCTGTCTTCATCCGTATAATATTCCAGCGCACTGTTCATATATTCCAGGAAGCCTGGCGAAGTAACTATATCCTCCTCCATCCAGATTAATTTTCCATAATTATCCAGCAGAGATCGCATCCCCATCCGATTGTTATAAACCCTGGAATTCGTCTCCCGCTCGGTAATATTGACTTCGGCAAATCCGTCTATTTTATTAATATACTTTCTTACTTCTGCCACTGCTGCTTCATCACCTTCATGTGGTGCATCTGAAAATATATGCAGTATGCTTTTACTCGCCAGCGCGTTTTTCTTCAGCGCCTCTACTGTACGGCGTATATGGTTTAACCGCATGTATACCGACATTCCAATTGGCGCCAACACTCAGTAACCCTCCGGAATATAATTGTCTTGCACAGCCATTATTCGCAGTGCATCCTATACAATTCGAAAGTCCTGCTTCCCGGCAAGACCTGCTACCAGCCCCCTAACCTGGCTATGCGCCCTCATTTTGAAGGCATAGGCCAGTACAATGTAAAGAACTGCGCACAATGTACCCAGCACAACCAGCTCCACGAGTGCAGGCCACTCGATCAATATGACTGCCGCATAGGCAAGCACACCAACAACCCCGGAAAGCACGAGCGCCGGCATAAAGTCATTAAACTGCTCACCGCGCGTATAACCGATCATTTTTGCCGAATAATAACTGTTTGGGATATAAGCAAGGATAGAAGCAATAATATTACCTGCCAGCACCACAAATATTCCAAATTGCAGGCTAATGGCCAGAATTATTACAAGCATAATCTTTTTGATGATCTCCAGCCGCAAAAAAAGGTCAGACCTGCCCTTTACTTGAAGAATATTCAGATTAATGGAGTGCACAGGGACCAGCAGGCCTGCAATACATAGGAGCTGCATGTAGGGAACAGCCGGCAGCCAGTTGTCTGGCAGCATTACGTCAAACAACGGCTCTGCAAGTGCTGCCAGAAACGTCATGGCAGGAAAGTGCATGAATGTTGTTGCGCGCATTACCTTGCGGAATCCATCTTTCAGCATCAGGTTATCATCCTGCACGGTTGATAACGCAGGATAAGTAACGGCAATTACCGAATTAACCAGTTGACTGACCACAAGTTCCTTGATCTTTTCAGCAAGGAAATAAAAGCCTGCCAGGCCAGTAGCAAATACCTTTGCTATCACGACAACATACAGGTTTCTGAAAATCGTATCGATGATCCTGGCGGCGAACAGTCTGGACCCGAAAGTATAAAGCTCGCTGAACGACTGCCTGGAAAATGTCAGTGTAGGGCGCCAGCGACTGATACGCCACACAATTAACGAAGTCAGCATTGAGTGCAATATGACCTGGCCAACCAGCGCCCAAACACCGAAACCTGTCCAGGCAAGAATTACAGCCGCAACACCGGCAACCAGGCTTGCTGGCACACTCGCAACGAGCAGGCCCTTGAAATCCAGCTCCTTGCTCAGGATTGCACTTTGTACCACGTAGAATGTATTGATGAGTATCGTGATGCCGCCTACACGAATCAGGTTAACCAAACGATGATCATCATAGAAACCCGCTATCGGTGGTGCCGCAAAATATACAATCGCAAATGATGCCAGCCCGAATCCAAGATTTGAAAAGAAGGCTGTGTTGTAATCCCTCTGCCCAGCTCTTTTCATCCTGATCAATGCCTGCCTGAAACCAGATTCCATGAGGCTGTTTGCTACTGCGATCATCGCCGACATAATGGCGATCAGACCAAAATCTTCCGGCACAAGGATGTGTGCAAGCAACAGCGTAACAAACACGTTGATCCCGCGCTTGCCGAGCTGGTCGGCAAAATTCCACAATATTCCCCTGAATGTTCTGCGTGCGAGCGTCATGTCATTGCGTGTCCCGGCAAACCAGGCAGTTGTCCCCGTATTGCTCCATCGTACTGCTGTACAAGCGCAGCAAAGACCGGCCTCAGCCGCTGAATTTCCGGTATGCCTCAAGCAACTCCGGCTCGTCCATATCGGCCCTGGTTGCCCGGAAAGGTCCTGCAGGGCTGTAATCACCGGTCACCTTGTAGCCATGCTGACCTAGCTTAGCCACGAGCTCACGATAGACCGGCTCGGGATTCTTGCAGAATTCCTCGTACCGGACCGTCATCTTGTTCTGCCCGGCAACGCCATCCAGCCCCTCGTCGATCGCCTTGTTGACGTAGTAGACTTGCCCGGCAACCTGTTCGCGGGGAGCGAGATCCTTCAGTTGCTCATATTCCGGGATGTTAAATGAGTACCACTGCTCGATGTTGCCGTTCTGTTTTTTTCTTGCATCCAGCATTGACGCAATATTACTGATCGGGTCCCGAACCAGACGAATAAAAATCACCTTGTCAAAGATTTTGTTCAGGAAAGGTATATTGTAATTAAATAACATCGCCTTGAGCAGAAATGGCTTCCTGAATACATCCATAATACCGGCGAACTCTGCCGAAAGAGTCTGCACATCCATGGAAGTCGACAACTCCCGGTCTGTCCAGACATCCCTTGCCGGGTCGGAGAGAAATCTGCGCCAGAAGTACCAGAACTCGTTAGGCGCCAGTGCGCCCCTGGTCTTGCCGTTTTCCGAGCCATAGTCGACCTGCTGCGTAAACTCGCCCAGTTCATGACGAAAGTCATAACGGCTGTCTGTCAGCAACAACTGTATTTTTGCGCCGATAATCGGCGCCTGGTAAAACCGTGACAACAAGTTGGTCGGATACGCCACTACACCTGTATTTGCCAGCCACTGTACAAACAGTGTTGTGCCGCTGCGCGACGGACCCATTACCAGCACCAGCGGGAATGCCATCTGTGCCGAACGGCGGCTATCCAGCAATTTCTGTTCGGCCGGCTGCAGATCGCCGCCCAATTCAGCAAGCAGCATTTCAAGCCGGGTATTTTTCCGGAAATTTTCGGTACGGTTACGACTCAAGTGAATACCCTGAAAGCAATGCCGCGCATTGCTGCTGGCTGTTGAACATGATCACATCGATGATCGAGAGACCAGGCAGGAAATTACTGCCGAATTGCCTGTACTCGATGGCATTCGAATTTACGAACTGGAGCTCTATACCCTGCTCAAGAAAATCTTCCCCGCTGTATAACTCCCGGCCCCCGGGTGAATTTATATACTGTGTTGCCCCCAGCTTTTCGCAAATCGCGATGACCTTGTCCAGGCCGCGCAAATCGTTATTCTTTTCTATATCCGAAGACAGGCGGAACCTGGTGGTGATACCCAGATATTCGGAAATCTGTTTCAGGCTGCTTGCAATATACAAGGCAAGATTCGGCTCGGGATCGAGTATCACTTTTTCCAGCAACGGATATACCGAGTGAAACTCGGGAGCCCTGGCGTAAGCGTGGGAAACGGTTTTAAGGATATTCTTCCCGTTGCCTCCGACCTTAACCTGATTAATCGGTACATTCGGGCTGGCACCATTGACCTGCAGTGTAAGATAGCGCGCCTCGCCCTGATTAAGTATTTTATTGCGATTGATCCACCCGCCTTTTATATAGTTGACATCATCATAGATAACAAATTCGTCAACGGCATGGATGAGCTGAAAATATCCCAGGTACGGGAACAGGTATGGCTGCATGATCGCCAGCTTCATGCAGCGCCCGATACGATATCCGCAATCTTCTCGATAACATCATTCTCGATATCGGGATACATCGGCAGACACAGGACCTGCTCCGCAATGCGATTGGCCTCGACCAGATTCGACTGTTCGGCTGACGGCATGCCGCGGTACATGGGCATGGAACTGATCAGCGGGTAGAAATAGCGGCGCGGATATATTTCATTATCCCTGAGCTTCTGATAAAGCCCGTCCCGGGTCAGCCCGTAGTCGGGCCCGACCATGACCGGGAAATAGGCATAGTTTCTCTGCGTGTGCTCCGGCGCGGGAAGCAGTTGAATACCCTGCACATCCTGCAGCAGCGTTCTGTAAATCCCGTCGATTTCCCCGCGTCGCGCAATGACCCGGTCAATATACTTTAGCTGCAACAGGCCGAATGAGGCCTGTATCTCGCTCATCTTTCCATTGATGCCGGGCGCAATAACAGTGACTTCATTGGCAAACCCGAAATTCTTCAGGTAATCGATACGCTGCTTGATCTTCGCA
Source organism: uncultured Ectothiorhodospiraceae bacterium (assembly GCA_947258945.1). Lineage (GTDB taxonomy): Bacteria > Pseudomonadota > Gammaproteobacteria > UBA9214 > UBA9214 > UBA9214. Next base: position 5,170 of record CAMYKJ010000002.1, on the reverse strand, counting down.
TCGGGGCAGACGATTGCACCGCCCTCGAAGGTATTGAACACCTTGGTGGCATGGAAACTCAGCACCGACAGGTCGCCGTGTCTCAGCAGGCTCTCGCCCCTGTATTTCACGCCGAAGGCGTGCGCTGCATCATAGATGACCTTGAGACCGTAAATATCGGCAATCTGTCCGATCTGCTCGACGTTGGCCGGATTCCCGTAGCAGTGGACCGGCATGATCGCCATCGTCTGCGGGGTAATGGCGGCCTCGACCCTGTCCGCGTCCAGATTGCAGGTAACCGGATCGATATCCACGAATACCGGCCTGATATTGTTCCACAACAGGGAGTGGGCAGTCGCAACGAACGAATACGGAGTCGTGATTACCTCGCCGGTGATGCGCAGTGCCTGCAACGCGGCCACCAGTGCGATTGTCCCGCTGGTAAACAGCGACAGGTGTTCTACACCCAGGTAATCACACAATGCACTCTCGAACTCGCGGTGAAACGGTCCGTTGTTGGTCAGGCGCTTGTTTTCCCAGATTTGTTCCAGATACGGGATGTATTCATCCAGCGGCGGGAGGAATGGCTCGGTGACATAGGTGGTTTTAGTCATAGGATCCGACAGCTACTCGCGTAGTTTGGCTCGTCAGCCGCGTGGCGCACCGCCCGCCCGAATAAATGTCCTTAATATACATGTAACCGGAAAATCGACAACTGACCCTGGCGACTACAGGTATCGGCCCTGGAACACGGTTCTGAAGCGCCGGGTTACAGGGCCTGCGCCGGTACAAGCGTCTCCAGCAAACCGGCCAGCCTTGCACCCTGCTCCGCCCAGTCAGGTACCGTGACATTCGCCAGACAGGGCGTCTCGAGCTGCTTTTCCAGTGCAAGCGCAAGCCGGTGACTGTCACCCGGCGGAAACAGTCCCTGCTCGCAGGGACTGATGTATTCGCTGACATCACCAACCGCAGCGACCACTACCGGCCGCGCGCAGGCGCACAGCTCGAAGAATTTCTGCGGGAAGCAGTACCTCGAGAACGGGTTGTCCTTGTTGGTAACGATGCCGACATCGAGTGCATTGTAGAAATACGGCATGTCGGCATAGTCCAGCTGGCCGAGGTAGTGGATATAGGGGGACTCAGGAATTTCGGCATCCGCGGCAACGGCCCCGGCCAGGGCGAGATGGATCTCGTGGCCGCTCTCGTTCAGCGAGCGATGCGCCCGGAATACGGCATTCACACCGCGATATTCCGATATGGAGCCGCCAAGACCGACAATCCTGCACGACACCGGCAGACCAAGCCGCCGCCTGCACTCATCCCTGTCCATGGGATGGAAGTTGTCCTTATCAAGCGCATTGTGAATCACCCGGGGCTCGCAGTGCGTCCCCACCTTCCCGAGGAGGTAATTCCTCAGGCTCGCACTGACGCAGCTGATCCCCCCGGCCCGGCGCAAGGCCATCCGGTAGCGGCCGATAACACCGGGGAGCCTGGCCGCGCCGAAACTCTCGTAATTGTCATACAGGTCGACAACATGATTGACAGCATACTTCCTGGCAAGCCAGTCGCCGAGGATCACGTGATAAACATCAGACACGGAAAGCAGCACGTCCGGCTGCCAGGCTTTCAACAGCGCCTGGACCTCGCGGTAGTAGCGCCGCAGGCCCCGCACCGGACCCGGAGAGAGCGGGTATGCAAACCAGCGGGGATTCTCTTCCGGCGCACCCCTGATTTCGTCATGCACACCCCGCCGGTAATCCAGCGCCACACCGCATACCTGATGCCCGCATCGCGCCAGCTCGCGGGAAAACTCGTACACACGTCCATAGCGATCAGCGACCAGGTCCTTGTTGGTGTAGATACGTTTTGACAGGATCAGGATCTTCATTGATGAACCAGGACCGCACATTGCATGACGTTCACGAAAAGACTGTAACCGATTGTTGCGACCAATATAATAGCGGGATGCGCGAAAAGGATCTTTTTATCATTATCCCGGTGCTCAACCGCTGGGAGCAAACGCAAAAGTGTCTTGCGCATCTGCTGAGCGGCAGTTTTACGGATTTCAGCATTATCGTCGTGGACCATGGTTCGACAGACGGCACGCGTGAAGGGCTGGAAAACGAGTATCCCGACATCATTCGCATACCGGGAACCGATGATCTGTGGTGGACTGGTGCAACGAATCTCGGCATACGGACTGCGCTGGAACAGGGCGCAGACCTGATCATGCTGCTGAATAACGACTGCTATGTTTCTCATGACACCGTGGAAATCCTGCTCGGCCACAGTTCATCAAACCCGGACGCTATAATCGCACCCGTGCACAGAAACCTGAACTCCGGCGAAATCATAACCAGGCGCGGCGGCACCCTGTTTCTGCTCGGCTTCCCCACACTGTTGCTTCCCGGCAAGTCTTTATACAGCCCGGATACCACCGGCCTCCGGAGCACCTCGCTTATCATGGGCGGGCGCGGCACCCTGATACCGGCAGGCATTTTCGGCAAAATCGGCCTGTTCAACGATGTCGATCTTCCGCACTACTGGGCAGACCACGACTTTTTTCTGCGCTGCAGGCAAAACGGCATTCATCAATATATCGCGCAGAACACCCTGGTGGATATCGACGAAAGCACAACGACCCTGGCAAGCCGACTCCGGCATATGACACTGTCTCAATTTATCGACTCCTTCACCAATCGTCGCTCGCACCGCAATATCAGGGACCTGGTTTCCCTGTTCCGCCTGCATTACCCGGTACCGGGCCTGTATCCACTGGGTGTATTCCTCAACATGACCAGGTACACGCTGATGTACTTCTTTGCCAGGGTGCGAAACCTGGCCGGCAGCCACTGACGGTACTGTCGGACAGTGAAACCCGTCCTGCTCATCACCCGCAATTTTCCGCCACTGGTCGGCGGCATGGAGCGACTTGTCGGCAATATATACAAACAGGTCAACAGCCGGGACCCCTGTGACCTGATCGGTCCCGCCGGCAGCAAACGGCATTGCGACGACAACAGCAGGGTCTACGAGTGTCCGGTCAGACCCTTGCCATGGTTTTTGCTGACAGTCCTGTTTAATACCCTGCGTGCATCGCTGGGCAGACGCTACACCCTGTGCATTGCCGGCAGCGGCATGACCGGCCTGTTTGCCCTGCTTGCAGCCAGAATCAACCGCGCGCCCTGTATCGTATTCATTCACGGTCTGGACCTGATCGTGAAGAACCGGCTGTACCAGTCGGTCTTCGTGCCTGCCATTCGGCGCAGCGACCTGGTCATCGTCAACAGCAAAAATACCGGCGCGCTGGCCGCAGCGGCCGGCATCAGGCAGGAACGCATGGTCGTACTGCACCCGGGCGTCGACCTGCCGGCACAGTCAGCACAGGCGGGCAGCTTCCGCAAGCAGCACAACCTGCAGAACAACAGACTGCTGCTGTCGGTCGGCCGTCTTATCCCGCGCAAGGGGATTGCGGAATTCATCCAACATGCGCTGCCGGATATCGTGTCGGCGTTTCCCGATACCGTGCTGGTTATTATCGGCGACGAACCGGCAGATGCATTGGTCAGCGGAGGTCCCGTACTCGCCGCCATACGACAGGCGATCGAGGCGACCGGTCTTGAAGACCACGTACTGTTACTCGGACGTGTGGACGAGCCGGTGCTGACCGCGGCCTACGCCGATGCTGACTGCCTGGTGTTTCCGCTGCGCGCTGTGGATGGCGATGTGGAGGGCTTCGGCATGGTGGCCGTTGAGGCGGCAGCGCACGGCCTGCCGACCGTCGCCTTTGACGAGGGCGGCGTCGGTGATGCCATAGAGCATGGCAAGTCAGGCCTGCTGGTACCGGCCGGAGACTACCGGTCATTCAGTTCGGCTGTCAGGGACCTGCTCAACGGTGAACCTGCAAACCTGTCGGCGGAAACCTGCCGGGCGCACGCCGCATCCTTTCATTGGGACAATTTCGGCGATAAACTGCAACAAATCCTGCATGGCTGCACCACGGAAAAGGCAAGCCGGTAATATGAACGAGCATGATGAAATCCGGTCGTTTTACGACACGGTCTATTACCGCGATGCCGGCACCCGGATTTACGTTTCCGGGCACCTGCGGCGCATGGCAAAGAAGTATGTCCAGGCCGGCGACCAGGTGCTCGATATTGCCTGTGGTACCGGCAACTGGCTGATGGCGGCGAGCGAACGCGGGGCCATACCTGCCGGCATCGACCTTTCCCCGAAGGCGATCGGGATCTGCCAGCACAATATGCCCGCTGGAGAATTCGTCAGCGGACCTGCCGAGTCCCTCCCTTTTGCCGATAACAGCTACGATCTGGTTACCTGTCTGGGCTCGCTTGAGCACTTCCTCGACCCGGTCGCGGCGGTGCGCGAAATGGTGCGTGTTGCGAAAGACGATGCAGCGTTCATCATCCTCGTCCCCAATTCGGGTTTTCTCACTCGCCGCCTCGGCCTCTATCGCGGCACCTACCAGACAGCCGCCAAAGAAGAGGTGCGCTCGCTGGACGAGTGGCAGCAGATCTTCGCAGCCGGCGGCCTGCGCATACTGCGACGCTGGAAGGACCTGCACGTTCTGTCATGGTCATGGATCACCCAGGCGGGCTGGCCAAGGGCCCCCGTACGTGCATTGCAGGCCGTGGCTCTGGCCAGCTGGCCGCTATCCTGGCAGTACCAGGTGTACCACCTGCTGGAGCAGAATAGCGACCACAAGGAATGAACGGCTGACAAAACCGGGGAGTCGACCTACTGCAGATCGCTGTTACTGTGCTGTCCCGTGAGTGGTCCGGACTGACGGATGACAGCACCAGGGCCCACTAAAGTTTTGATTCTGAAAGACGAAACATAGTGGAGCCGGCAGCGATGGGACGATCTGCCGGAAGGATTGGCTATTTTATTGAAATTTAAGTAAATATTTAATTTATTCGGTTGACAAAGTTGTGGGTTGTTGTACTTTTAGCCTGCTGTGCGGGCCTTTTATCAGCTGGATTCGATCTAAATACTGGACGCAGTTCACAGTGGAAAACGACGGGTAGCAGAGAAAACGATGGCCACCACAAACCCGACAGTCAATCTCAGCGGCCTTGCCCGCCGGCTCGTCATGGATGGCCTGCTGTCAGAGGATGAGGCCACCGCGGCCCACGAGGCGGCCCTCAAGAAACGCACCCATTTCGTCAGCCAC
>CAMYKJ010000001.1 GCA_947258945.1 uncultured Ectothiorhodospiraceae bacterium | reverse complement strand
TTCTTCCACCGGCACATCCTGCGGTAATGCGAATGGCGATGTCAGGGGCAATGTGGCTTGCCAGATCACTCCGCCCTGCGGACGACCGATATTCGCTTTCTCATAGATATAGTCATACAGCTCATCGGCCCTATCCTCAGGCACTACCACATCGACTTTTCTCACCAGAATGGGTTGAGGAAGTTCATCGAACGTCGTCCTCGCTTCGGCCACTCCCGCCAGGCCGAGGCAACTGACGCTGTTTGCACGGGTAATATGCTTCTCATCTCGCAGGGCGCGGAGCAGTTTCTTTTCGGTGCCATCATCGCGTAAAACACAGGTGATGAGTTTACAGGCCTCACGCGGTACAGCTTGATCGCTGGACAGTTTATTACTCATTCCGGTTCTTCGCCTTTATCCAGTTTTTTCATTATGCTCTGTGAAATATAAGTTGATGCCTTCTCCAGGGGTATGCAGTAAATAAAACCGCGTCCGGGCACATTTAGTTCAGCAGCTCGATAGATCGTGTCATAAACCAGATCGCGTTGTTCCGACGAGACGATAATAGTGATAACTTCCTTTTCAGTCTCTACGGCAATACCCAGCACACCCAGGCGCTCGCGTGCGCCGATGCCGCGCGCCAGATGGCTAATGGCACCGGTTCTGGCCCCTACATCGCGTGCCGCCCTGAGGATAACTTCGTTGAGACCGCATTGTGCGGATATGTATTTAATACAGAGCGAACAAAGCGCTGCCATTTTCTTGATATTTTATTTCGGGCCAAAATGGCGCTGTAATTACAAATCGGGATGAAATCAGAATTTCCAATATTATCGACTATGATCGGCCGACCTTCTTCAGGACTTGTTTTCTTATACAATATGTTTTTGGGTTTTAGTGTCATGGTAAGTATTCTTTGTTGATATAGATTGTTTTTCAGCAAACTCATGGCCTGCGATAAACCTGGGTAATGTGCTTCTGACTTTTCACTGGACGCCAGGTAATGTGCCAGAGTCTTTGAGATACTGCCATCATGGTTTCTAATCAGATCAAAAACAGCCCCGGGACCAAGGTTGGTCTCCACCAGTCCGTAGAACTTGGGTAATAGTTCCCAGGTGATATTTCTCTTTTGCAGATGGCTATAATACTTCTGCTCGCGTTGGCTCTCTGACGAGTCTCCGGCCACGATAACCTTGATACAAAGATCTTTATTCTCGGGATGAACATAACATTCCCTATGCAATCCCCTGCCGACAAAATCAGATAGATTAATGTGTATCATGTTTATATATCCACGGTAAATAATCCATACAGTATTCGTGCGATGGAACTGCACGCGATCCATGAGTGCGCTGAAGGCCCTGCCGCCTGACTGTGAAGGATTGTGCCGGGAATCGAGTATATAACAGGCATTACCGACCATTCATTTTCGCAAGACTCAAACCAGGAGCAGCCGGCGGGGAAGTACACATCCACCGTCGTCGGCGTCAAATTCCTTAGATGCGTCAGTACTTCCCAAAAGGGGCTGACCTGTCTTTGTACTCACAGTCAGAACTGAACAAAATAGCCCACCGGTTAAATCAGCGCCGCGGAAAACCTTGGGATATGAAACACCGGCAGATAAATTGCAGGCAAGTGTTGCATCGACCATTTGAATTCGCTACTGGACTCAGACGTTATGGGGAAGAGGCTGAGAAACAGCCAATGGTTTTGACAGCGCAAGAACCCGGGCTGCCTCATCGCGTGTATAGAAGTATTGGCCGCGCACAAAACCCGATATAACGCTGGACTTCAGCGCTTTCGGTTTGCCCCGTGCGTCAAGATCCGTAAAGAGGACCGAGGGCAAACCCTCGTAAAGATGCACAGGTGCCGGACGTCCATCGGCAAAGCGGGAGGGATAAACGACGCCGGTGTCTGTATCGAGAAAGGCAGGCAAGAAACCGTGTTTCCGATTCACAGAGCTGACCCCACCGGTACCCCCAAACGCCTTGTTCTCCTCCCGAAGCCGGTTGTGTAAACACGCACCGCTCACCTGTCTCGCCTCTAACACACTCATATCGACCACCTCAGACCTAACGTGTGACTCTGATGAAAAGGCTACCAGGATCCCACTGAACGGATGCTGAACAAACTGTCAGCCAGGGCGGTGTAGCCCTGTTGGCGGATGAAGTCTTGCCCGAACAACCTGTGCTGCTGGCTAAGATAAGACATCCCCATCGATGATGTTTGCTTTAGTTCAGCGGTTGTTCAGACAGGAGAACTTAAAATACCGGCATATGAGAGAACCACGAGGACTGGGCGATGTACAGGTTATGTATGCTCCCGCTGACAGCGTTGCTTGGACTGAGTTGTTGGATACCCAATTGTGCCGAAGGAAAGGTGATCGGACAGCTGGAGTATGTCATCCGTCATCAGCAGCTTGGCGACGTGGGTACTCATTTGGTCACGATCTCGGCCAGCGATGATGGCTATGTCATCGCGGTTGACAACGAGATTGCTGCCAGGTTTCTGTTCTGGACGCATCGCGAGGCATTCCATCAGACAGAAGTGTGGCGCGATGGTCGACTGATAGAGTTCCGCCGTTCCAGCACTCAGCCAGGGGGCGAACAGACGGTAACGGTATTGGCACGCGCTATTGGTGACAAGCTCGTGGTTAATGGACCGGCCGGCAGGGTTGCCGCCCCCGGCAATGTTCTATCCAGCCACCCATGGAATCCGGGGATCTTGACGCAGCATCGTTTGATCTCTACTGAAGATGGCACGTTAAAGAAAGTTCATGTCGCGCCAGCCGGGGAGGAGGCGCTTACGGCTGGAGGAGTACAAGTGCTTGCACGGAAGTATGTGATGACTGGCGATCTGACGCGGGAACTGTGGTACGACGAACACGGGCTATGTCTCCAGGTGCGTTTAAGTAAAGCCGGGACAACAGTGACCATTACCCTGAATCCTGCCTCAGACCCCGACTCGCTTGGAAACCTGCGATCCGTACTTAAATCGTTGGGTGCTGTGACGGGGCAAACTGTTTCCAGATGAGTGATAACGGGTATTTTGGGTGTCTTGGGCTCGTTCAGCCGCCGTTCAGGTACTGTTGATTATGCTGTATGCAAGCCTGGGCATGCACCTTGCTTGCCGCTTATACACTCAAACAAAAGGATAAGAAACAGAGGCTTGTATCATGATACGCCTGTTAACCGTGATTCCGGTGGTGCTGCTGGCGGCTTGCAGTACGGCCCCCGGCCGGCCCCCTGCTGAACCGGTTTATATGGATACGGCGGAAGTGACCCGGGTGGAGCCGCTGTACCAGCAGGTCGAGGTGACGCGGCCGATGAAGCAGTGCTGGACGGAGCAGGTGGCGCACACCCGCCGCCCGGCGCGACCCAATGTCGGCGCAACCCTGGCCGGGGGCATGCTCGGTGGGGTGATCGGCAGCAAGCTGGGCCGCGGGCGGGGCAATGCACCGCTGGTAGTGGCCGGGGCCCTGACGGGGGCGGCCATCGGCCGGCGTTTGAGCCGGCCGGCCTATGCGGCGCCGGTGACCAGCTGGCAGGATGTGCAGCGCTGTACCACGGTCAACCGGCTTGAATCGCGCCAACAAGTGGTTGGCTATCGTGTAGACTATCGTTATGAGGGGCAAATCTTTACCGCGCAAACCCGTCACCATCCCGGGCGTTACATCCGCGTGCGTGTGGACGTGGATCCGGTTAACGACGGCTGAGCGGTCATTACTCCGCTGCGATGACTGAGCGGCGGTTGCTGTTTGCTGTGTGGCTGATGTGGCTTGCCGCTGTGCCATGCACCGGGAGCGCTTATGATTTCAGCGATCTTTCCAACCACTTTGCCCACCCGCAGTCCAGTGGCCAGAGTCAGGGCATCAGCCTGGACGAGGCCATTGCACGCGCGCGCCGCGAGGCGGACGGCAAGGTGATCTCTGCGGAAACCGTGCGCCAGGGCAACCGCAGCGTGCACCGTATCAAGATCCTCACCCGTGACGGGCGCGTCAAGCGCCTGCGGTACGACGCGGCCAGCGGCAGGCCGTCCGAGCGGTGGCGCTGACATGCATCTCCTGATTGTCGAAGACGAACAACGCCTGCGCGAAAACCTGCGCGAACGCCTGCGCAGCCGGGGCCACGTGGTGGAGGTCGCGGCCGACGGCGAAGAGGGCCTGTATTACGGCGAGGAATACCCGCTGGATCTTGCGGTGATCGACATAGGCCTGCCGAAGATGTCGGGCCTGGAGCTGATTCGCCGCTTCCGTGCGATGGAAAAGCATTTCCCCATCCTGGTACTGACCGCGCGGCGCGCCTGGCAGGACAAGGTCGCGGGGCTGGAGACCGGCGCGGACGATTACCTGGTGAAACCCTTCCGCTTCGAGGAACTGCAGGCGCGCATGAATGCCTTGCTCAGGCGCGCATCGGGCTGGACCAAGCCGGTGCTGGAGTGCGGGCCGATTGCGCTGGATACGGGCAAGCAGACGGTCAGCGTGGCGGGCGAGCCGGTGGAGCTCACGGCGTTTGAATACCGTGTGCTGGAACAACTGATGCTGCATGCCGGCCAGGTGGTGTCCAAGGCGGAACTCACCGACACCATTTACCAACAGGACTTCGACCGCAACAGCAATGTGCTGGAAGTCTTCATCGGGCGCCTCAGGCGCAAGCTGGACCCGGACAACAGACTCCAGCCCATCGAAACCCTGCGTGGTCGCGGCTACCGCTTCAGGCGGGAGGCATGCGAGGCGTGTTGAACAACTGATGCACTCGCTGCACAGCCGCCTGCTGCTGGCCGCAAGCCTGGTGCTGGCCGGTTTTATCGGTGTGACGGGGCTTGCACTGGAAAAGGCCTTCCGCGTGAGTGCCGAGGCCTCGATGCAGGAACGGCTGCAATCCTATATCTATGCCTTGCTCGCCGCGGCCGACGAAGACGAGCAGGGCCGTATGACCCTGCCCAGGAAACTGCCCGAGCCGCGCTTTTCCAAGCCCGATTCCGGTTTGTACGCCATGATTGCGGGTGATGATGGATTGCCTTTATGGCAGTCGGGTTCGTACGCCGGGCGCACGGTAAATCTGATAGAAAAGCAATCTCCCGGTGAACGCGCCTTCCGCCGCCTGGCGCAGTCCGAGACCGCGCTGTACGTTATCTCCTTCGGGGTGGCCTGGGCGGACTACGCTGACAAAGAGGCCTTCTATACCTTTGCCGTGGCCGAAGGCACCGCGGCCTTCGAGGAGCAGATCGACAGTTACCGCGCATCATTATGGGGCTGGCTGGGTGGCATGGCGATCGTGCTGCTGCTGGTACAGGGCATTATCCTGCGCTGGGGCCTGCGTCCGCTACGCAAGGTCGAGGCCGACCTGCAGCGTATCGACCAGGGCGAGGTGGATCACCTCGACGGCCGCTACCCGCGCGAACTCACCGGCCTCACTTCCAGCCTCAACCAGCTCATCGAACACAGCAAGCTGGTGCAGACCCGCTACCGCAACAGCCTCGCCGACCTGGCGCACAGCCTGAAAACACCCCTGGCCGTGATGCAGTCCACCTGCGAAGGTGAAGCGGACGAACACACTGAGGCGCAGGAAGTCGTGCGTGAACAGGTGGAACGCATGGACGAGATCATCGAACACCAGCTGCAGCGCGCCGCGGTCTCCGGCCGTGCCACGCTGACACGCTCGGTGCCGATTTTCCCACTGCTGGAACGCCTGGTGCGTTCGCTCGACAAGGTGTATCGCGAGAAAGCCATCAAGGTCAGCCTGGATGTCGCAGAAGATGCCACCTTCTACGGCGACGAAGCCGACCTCACCGAGGTGCTGGGCAACCTGCTCGAAAACGCCTACAAGTACGGGAAGGGTCAAGTTAATGTCGCCGTGCACTGCGAACCGAAAACCGGCGCGGGGCATGTCGTCGATATACAGGTCGTAGACGATGGCCCGGGCATCGACCCGGCGATGATCGATGCCGTCCTGCAACGCGGCAAGCGCATGGACGAAACCGTGCCAGGACACGGCATCGGCCTGAGCATTGTGCAGGAGATTGTCGCGGTGTACGGGGGGAAGCTGGAGATCGAACGCAGCGAACTGGGCGGGGCGTTGATGCGCGTGCGCTTCGACAGTTGAAGCTTCTGCATCAAAGCAACGGCGACACCCGCACATTCACCGGCATACGCTCGCCCGGATGGTACGAAAGCCGTGTCGTTTTGGTGTGCCCGCGGTAACGGTACGTCACCCGGTACGCGGTAATCCGTTCGCGGGGCTGCGACTCCGTCACCGTCGTGCAAGCGGTCTGCGTCCGCCACACGCGTTTCTGTTCGTGGATATCTTCACCGATTGTCGCTGCCAGTGGACTTGATACATGCGCGCGGCTGTCCGGTTCGCCGCACACCTGGCGTGTGACCGGTGCATGGGTCGTCTCGACAATGGGCTGCACATTGACCACCGTGGCATAACTCTGAAACACTTCGGCACGCGCCATGCCGATATCAAACATGGTTATGAGCAAGAATAAGCCCCCCCGAATCGTCACTGGAATCCCCTCGCCATCAGCAGTCGCTTGCCGCGTTCCAGTTCCTGCTCGTCTTCGTACAGAAAAACGACATCGAAGCCCTTGTCCGAACGTCTGAACCAGTCGAGGCGCAGATCACCGAAGTCCGGCTGCAGGCTGTCGACGAGTGCTGCGGCGCGATAGGGGCGGTCGAAATGGATGATGTACAGGCGGCCCTGCTCGGCGTAAAGACGCGGTTTGGTGTTGTGTTTCTTTTTCCGGCTACCGTTCAGTACAAAGTCGAGGTGCCTGAAGATATAGCTGCTGTACCAGACTGCACCCTCGGGTAGCTGGCCGCCCGAAACCGGAATGCGCGAAGGTCCGTAATTATAGGCCGCGAGCGCGCGGTGCAGGTTGCCGTCGAAGTGTTCCAGTAGCTCTTTCAGGTAACGCGCGCCCGCATCGACGTTGGTGCAGGGCTTCATCAGGTCCGACAGGCGATGGATCCCGAGATGGTTTGCAGTACCGGGCCAGAGGATCTGCATCAGGCCGTAGGCGTTGGCATGCGAACGTGCGCGTGGTTTGAAATCGCTTTCGCCGCGTGCTACCGCGAGCAGCAGGGTCTCCGGCAGGTCATGCGCCGCGGCCGCGTGCTGGAAGCAGTGTTCGTGGGGGAACTGCATCGCGGGTTCGGTTTTATTGGCGGTGTCTGCGTAGTTCTGCCACTTCGCCTCCAGCACGGCCGGTGCGATGGGCGAGCGCTTGGCTACTGCCATCGGGATTACCAGCAGGGCGGTCAGTAGCAGGAGAACGCGCGACAGCCTCGACATGATTACTCCAGCTGCAATCCGGTGATGGACTCGATGCGCTCCACGTGTTCCCGGCGCTGGACTTCATCCAGGTAGTCGAAGGACACGCGGTACTGGCCGGGTCCTGCCTCGACGATCTCGATGGGGATCTGCGTGGCATTGGTCAGGCGGCGTGCAAAACCCTTTGCGGCCCATTCGCTGCGGAAGGGGCTCCAGAAAATGTGGGTCAGGGCGGTGTCATGGTCACCTGTATCCACTTGTGGGTCCCTGTTCAGTGCCGGGCTGTCTACGCTTTCCGCTGATACTTCGGGTGTCTGTGTAACAGCAGTGGCTGTCTGCTCAGCGGCGGACTGCACCACACTTGCATTTTGTTGTTCCGCGATCATGACGCCCTGGAGCGGTAAGGGCGGAGCCACTGCGTCCGGGTCAATGGTGGCCGCTTTTTCAAGATCAGCTGCCGGTGTTGCAGGACTCGCCGAATCATCTGCTGCTGTTTCGACACCGACGGTATCGGATTCGCCACCGATGGTAACGGACATTTTGTCAGTCGCGTTGGGTGCCGCATCCAGCGGTTCCACGTCGGTTGCCATTGTCGCCAGCGATGCCTCACCCGTTTGCCCGTACTGCCAGCGGTCCAGCACCAGCACAAAAGCTGCCACGGTCAGGCAGACACCGGTCAGGAAACCCAAAGCCTTCGTCATGGTATGCGCCTCGCTGTCCAGACGGCCTGATCGCTGTTGTCTGCGATCAGGCGGTCGACTGTTTTGAGCCAGGGATTCACGCGGCTGTCCGTGCGTAAGCCCGCAGCAGATCCGCAAGCATCCGGCAGGCGACGCAGGTGGCTTGCGAACTGTTGTGCGAGGTGCGTGTCGCTCACCGCGATGGCATACACCGTAGGCCAATCGGGATCGTCAAAGCGTTTCGACGGGAATTCGTAGCGCAGTGTTCCCGGTGTATCGAGGGCAGTGGTGCCGTATTGCTCACAGTGTCCCGACGAGAGTCGGCTGATGCCGTCCCGCATGCCATGCACGAAAACAAATACCTCCTCAGTCTGTTGCACGGTCACCTCCAATACCGGGCAGCCGTTGTCGGATCGGCCGGCATGCTGTGCCTGGCACTCACCGATCGCGTTGTTACGGCGCACCAGTTCCAGTGCTGCAATGGCGGGTTTGGTGTCGTAGACTGGCTCGGCGATGTAGGGTGTCTGCAGCGGCGCGTAGCCAGGCTGGATGCGCACCCAGGTCGCTGTATCCATGCCGCTCAGGTGTTCGCCCGAGTGTCGGGGATGTAGCACCACCCACACCTGGTGCAGCCCGGACTGAACCTCGTAGGCCTCGCCGCGCAGCAGGTAACCGGCTTCGGTCTTGCGGTTGGTCACGCGCACTTCGCGGTAACGCGACAGGTTGTTGCCGATCAGGCTTAAGAGGGTGCGCAGGTGCTGCTGGTCGGACTGCAGTGACTCGACATAGATCACCAGGTCGTCATCGTCCTGCTGGCGCAGCAGGCAGCTCAGGTTGTTGGCAAGATAGGTCGCCGCGAGATCCGGGTGACCGCCACTGAACGGCAGCACGCGCAGACCGCGCAAGGATTCATCGTGGCGGCGTTCCTGCAGGGCGCGTTCCTCACTCGCAGTCAGGTGGCCGGTCCAGTGCCTGCCGAAACCGCTGACCCATTCGCCCGCCTGCACGTCCAGTGCGCGTACCGACATGCGGTGTTCCGAGTTGGCGCTGCGCGTGATCTCGATGCCGATATAATAATTCGCGTCGCGGATGCGGCCACACTGCAGCTGGTCCAGTCGCCGGTGGTGCTGCGCGGGCTGCTGCTGCGGTTGCCAGGGCAGGGTGACACCGGGCTCGGATAACAAGCGGTCCATGAGCTGGTCGCGCAGGGTCCGCGTCAGGCCGTCGATATCGGGTTGAATGTCGGGTCCGTCGAGACGCACCAGGATGATGGACTCGCCCTTGAAACGCGGGTGTTCGCCGAATTGCCGGGCGAGGTAGGGCGCGAGGTCGCTGTCCAGCCAGTGTTGCAGGGAAGAATCCTGATTAGATGTTCCGCGTACCGGCTGCTGGGCACAGCCTGCGGCGAACAGTGCCCAGAACATGATCGTCAGTGTGTAACTTACACGCATGAGACCATTACTCCGGCGCCAGACTCACCCGGCCGTTCGACGCAATCACCAGCTCACCGCCTTGCCGGCCGCGCGTCAGCGAGGCGATGTCGCGTTTGGTGGCCGGCGGTAGTTGCACGCCCCAGACGACGGCACCGCGTGCCCTGGGTGCGACAGCGATTTCCAGCTGGCGGGCGTATTCGAGCGGCACGGTCGACGCCGCCATTTCATGAAACCACCCCGGTAACGCGGCGTCGGTAAATACCGGCCGGCCGTGCGGCAGCGACAGGCGCCAGGACTGCTTGTCGGCCATGGCATACAGGCTGACGCTGCCGGCGGCCACCTGCCTCTGCAAGGCTTCGTCGGAGGCAAAGCGCAGGGTGAAGCCTTTCTTCGCCGGCTGGCGTGTTTGTTCCTCGACGATGGGTGCGGGTGTCACGCGCGCCTGCAGTATCTTTGCCGCTCTTTCCTGTTGATCGGCAGCCGCCTGTTTCTGCCGCTCTTCCTCAAGTCGAACTGCTGCCTGTTTTTGCTTTTGTTCTTCGAGTTGTCGTTGCCGCACGTGAATCGCCTGGCGTCGTTGTTCCTCGGCCTGCTTCAGCTTCACTTCACGCGCCTTCTGCCGGATGTCGTCAAGTTTGCGGGTTTCCAGGTTGAGACGCTGCTCCAGCACGCGCAGCGACTGCGCCTTGTCGTCCGCGGCCTGCTGCAGGGAGGTGAGGTCATTGTGACCGCGTTCCAGGCGTTGCTGCAGGCGTTTGACTTCGCTGGTGAGACGCTGCTGTTCGGCTTGCGCCTGTGCGGTGCGGTCAACGACTTCTGTCAGCTGCAGTTCGGCGTCTGACAGTGCGCGGTCCTTTTCCACCTTTTCCGCGTCTGCCTGTTCGATCAACAACAGCAGGCGCTGCAGCTCGGCTTTTAATACCTGCGCGCGCTCCTGCTGAGTGGCGATGTCCGCATGCAGCTGTGTGCGTTCAGGTTCATGCTGCACGGGCCCGGCTTCATGCATGGGCAGACTTTGTACAAGCGCGAACACGGCCATCAGGCATAACCCCAGAATGGACATGAATCGCATGACATCCGTTTGCAAAGCATCTGTATCACTCCCCGTGCCAGCGGCGCGGTGATATCTTGTGCTGCGCCACCACCGAATCATGAATCCTCGATCAGCTCATAGGTCATGGCAGACCGTTTACCGGCGTGACCGACCAGCGACTCCTTGATATCGCCGAGCAGCAGTTCGACGCGCTCTGTGTGGCATTGCTCCAGGTTCTCGTAATAAAGGCTCAGCTGCGTGCCCAGGTGCAAGCTCTTGATGACGCGCATCAGGTAGCCGCCGATACCGCCGACAATTGTGGTGGTCAGCGCCGTAAGGATGCCGCCGTCCACCAGCCGCGCAAGGATTGCAAAGGCGCCGGACTGCGCTGCCACCGTCGGGTCGCCGATGGCATGCAGCAGCGCACTGCGCATGCCGATGGCGGTCCAGATCACGCCGATGCCGAAGAACAGGCTGGTCCAGACATCGGTCAGGTGCTCGAGTTGTGCGACCTCGTTCTGCGGTGCGTTGTCGGCGAGTCGCCTGGCCAGGGCGCGCAGGCTGTAGATGTACAACACGAGCGTGATGCCGAAGGGCAGCACTGACAGGCCCAGATTACGCTGCATCCATTCACCTACAGCTTGCAGGCCGGTTGTCTGGATAATCGAGATGGCAACAATGTCCAGTACCATCAGCAGGTACAAGGCAATTGCTCCGGTCGTGAGGCTCAGCACCAGGCCGAGGAACATGCCGGACAGGAAGCCGCGGCCGCTGTGCGTCAACATGATCCGCTATTCGTAGTCCTCGGCACACGCAGTACACGTGGCCTCAAGGACCAGTTCGGCTTCCTGGTAAAGGCGGTTGGCACGGTAGTACTCGAGCCGGTCCTCGCTGACCTTGAGCAGGCCCTGTTCCTTGTCATGCAGTTCACTACTCATGTCACGCATCACGTCCTGCTGGCGCGGGCAGGTCTGCGCACAGACGCTGTAGTCACTGATCAGCGAAACATATTTCACCCCGAAGTATCGCGTGTAGGTCTCGCGTGCCTTACGCTTGCTCAGCAATCCCTCGTCGTTGGCCCACACCAGGAAGTCGCTGAAGACGGCTTTGTTTTCTTTCTTGGGATCGCCTTCGGCGATGGTCAGCAGGCGCGTGAAGTAGGCATCGAACTGGCGTTCACACCCGGTCTCCAGGTCGAAGCGTGCCTTGGCGATGGCCTCGTCCAGGTTCGGCCCTTTCGGCGGGCTGCAAACCGTGGCCCTGGTCTGGTTACTGCTGCAGGCGGTAAGCAGGCCGGCGAGCATGGCACCGGCGAGGCCGGTGGTGATGAGGGTTTTGGTCGCTATATTCATGGCAGTTATACCCGGTGTATTGGCTGTTAAAGATTCAGGGGGCTTTCATAGGCCAGCTTCGGCTGGCTCGCCGGCGGTGCAGTCATGGGTAGTATCTCCTGGTCCTCGCCGAACAGGATGGATTTGACGCCAGCAACCACTTCCTGCATTTCCGGCGTGATGGTGCCGAAGGACTGGTTAAGCTGTTCCATCAGCGTGGCCCGCGCGATCTCTTCGCGGGTGCGCGAGATCAGGTTGGACGTTTCCTGCATGTCAAGGTAGATGTCCGAGGCCACCACGGCGAGCGATGTATTGACCTCGCCACCGGAACGCGCTACCAGCTTGTAGTACTGGTGGAAGCGGTCGCTCAGGCGCATGCCGGACCGGCCGCGCAGGGTCGGGCGGTTTTCCTTGGCGGCCGCATCGGTCTGTGCGCCAACCAGGAGTTCCTGCAAAGTCCAGGACGTTTTCTTCTGGCCGAGTTCGCGGCGGATGCGTTTTTTCAGGCTGGCCGAGGTGCTGTTGACGGCGGTTTCCATCTCCGGCAGCTTCTCGCCCATGATGTTGAGCATTTCCAGGTAGCTCTTGCCCATCTGCCGGGCGATCTGTTCACAGCCCGGGTCGCCCTCATTGCCTTCGCACTTGCTTTCGATGTACAGCTTCTGCTGTTCGTCCAGGCGCGCGATCACGGATTGCAGCCCGGTTTCCATTTCCGCGGCAACGTTTCCGGTGTGCTTGATCTCCTCAAGCACCGTGGTTGGAAAGAGCTTGATGGTGGGGGTGCCGGCCTGGACGGCCAGCGGTACCAATAACAGGCACAGGCCGAGCAGCGGCCCGACGTTTTTAACCGGGCGGCCCCGGTCAGGCATCTGGATGGTCTTCATTGGCACGCCCCTTTGCAATAACGCTTTCTGATTGACCGCGGTGCACGTCGGTACACCCTCTGGATACTGACTATAGGGAGGGCTTCCTGAACTGACGCTGAACGGGGGATTGCAGTCGGGCGATTGCATCGTGACTGCATACATCGATTATGATCACAAGGTGACAAGTGCCGTTTCTGGCGCAGTGACAGGGTGGGGTGATGCCTTGCCGTTTTGTGGTACGCGCGCAGACAGACAGAGCAACCACCTTCAGGCAGTGTCCAAAGTCTTGTTTTGGCCGGACTAAGTCCTTTAGCTGTCAGTTATATAAACAATTGCTTAACGGTGACTAGCGGCCCATCTCGGGCGTTTAGTCGTTCCTGTTATTTGTCGCGTGTAACAATGCGAGATGATCCATGCTGTTATTTAATGGGATGAATAAATGGTCCGGTATGCCATTGTAATTTAACTAGAAATACGGATGGTCAGTTGTGAACTATAGTGATTACCTAGTCTAAGTGAAGAAATGGTTTTGGAATGGGGCGATCTGAATATCCCAGGAAGCCATTGAAAATATACAACAAATGGGCCGAGCCATGAAAAAGAGAACCATATTCCTGATCGCAGGATTAATCATCAGTTTTACAACTGCATATGCCACATGGGGTCCGTATCAGTTTGGTCATTACGTATGGACATTAATCAATGAAGAAGCGAAATGGGCGCCACGTGCAGGTCTTCAGGTCATCAAGCTGAGAAACAGTTTGTACCTCATGGGTGGCCGTACACCACGTCCCCCTGGTTTTCCGCCAATTCCGGGTGACAGTGACATATGGGGTGATGTCTGGAAGAGCAACGATCTGGGCAGGTCCTGGCATAAAATACTGGAAACTGATGATTCTGCACACTGGCCTGCGCGCGCCTACTTTCAGGCAGTAAAAAAAGGCAGATACATGTATGTCCTGGGTGGCCAGAATTTCAAGCTGGAACAAAACAATTGTCCACCTGCAGTGCCTGATTGCCCGCCTTTTGTTTCATCCTCTGACTTCTTCAATGATGTATGGCGCAGTCGTAACGGTATTCACTGGAAGGAGATGACTGATTCTGCAGCATGGGCTGGGCGCGCCGGTCTGAGTAGTGTTGTGTACAGGGGAGAGATTTATATCATGGGTGGTTCGTTTAACGATGACCCAGCTGTAATCGGCGGTCCACCGACACGCGTATATTTTAATGATGTATGGAAATCACGTAATGGCCGTGACTGGGTACAGATGACTGGTAATGCCCCGTGGGCGCCCAGAGCTGGAGCAATTACGGTCGTGAAAAATGGTTATATTTATCTGCTGGGCGGTGAGGATGGATTTGTGTGCCTGCCCAGCTCTTCGCGATGCCCACCCTACTACAACGATGTGTGGCGTTCACGTAATGGTGCCGATTGGGAGCTAATTACTGCATCTGCTGACTGGCCGTCTCGCCCGGGCCATCAAGTTGTTGTTTTAAATAATCACTTTGTACTGTTTGGTGGTTTTGGCTTGAGTGCCGATCCAAGCGATCCTTTCAAACCGTCAAATCCTATGGATATATGGGTTAGCAAGGATGGCAAACGCTGGACACAGGTGAGTGACTCGCCATGGAATGCTGCCACGCCTGAAGAGATCAAATATGACTTTGACGCATTGGTGGTCAGAAAAGGCTGGTTCCGAACACGGTCTTCAATTTATACGTTTGGTGGCGACCGCGAGACCTTTGATTTTACAGATCTTAATAATTACCTGAATGTGGATAACGATGTCTGGCGCTTTTCACCGCCGCATTGGTTATCTGACCATTAAGATTTACACCGAGTCGCGTGGCAGGGATATACATGCTGAATGTCGCTTTTTGGATAGTCCCCCGTCTTTTTCGAAGACTAATATTACAGGTAGACCCTGGGCCGTATTCCGGCCAATAGCAGAACCAGACATTTCCATCTTTAGTTGACGATTTGCTGGCTAATCTGGAGTTAGTTCTATAGTTAATGAATTTAGGATAGAGTGTTAGTTATGGGCAGGTCTTCCTGCATTATATTCGTGATTGTTATCAAGTATAAATTCAGGTTACTCACATGCAAAAACCAAAACAGCAATATCTGCGATTAACGGTATTATTTTCCTGCTTGATTGTTAGCGGTCTGTTTTCTCCTCATGTCACCGCAGTTGATGTGAGTCATGGAGAATTGGCCGGTGCAATACGAAGTGCAGAATATCCCTGCGCGCATGTTCGACAGGTTGATAGTAATGGCGATAATGCCTGGATCGTTCAGTGTAATTCCGGGAAATTCAATGTTTCTTGCGATCAAAATGGAGATTTCACGGTTATCAAGATTGACTGAGATGCAGAACAGGATCCTTTCTTTACCCGAGATCCTGTAAAGGTCTCAAATCAGTACGTTCCGGTCATATGCGAGAAATCCCGTACTTCCATGCCGGGTCGTTCCAGGATTGATACTGACCGCTAATATTCGCAGCCGGTCGAGGTGACCATCGTGCGAAGATAATGTCTTGTATGCAATCCTCTCTGTTTTTGTTGGTGGATTGCCCTTCCTTGCTTACACCCTTCGACTCGCCGCTCCCTTGACTATCGTCGTCGCTTCGTTCAACTTGTGCTAATGTCTGAAAGTTCTTTCAGTCTGCGATCCACCGTTGTGGACGCCACTTTCCACTCGATGGAGGAGGTCAACGAGCTCTCCCGTGCGAGTGGCGGGGAGGGTGAATATCGTCAACTGAGCAAGGGACGAATCACCGACCGATGGCGGCGGCTGTCCGTCGGGGAGTTCATGCTCACCTCGCATAGCATGGACAAACGCATCCACGGTCACCTGTCCCCTTCCAGGGGGTGCGTGGCC